>CAZYBR010000006.1:0-24779 GCA_964645905.1 uncultured archaeon | reverse complement strand
CCCCCTGCACAAAAATTTTATTCAAAATCGTGTGTAACAAAGAATCTGTTATAACAATTAGTGAACGATGAAAACAGAGATAAATAATTAATTGTTAATACTATTCTTATGGTAAAATATCAAATGCAATGAGGTTACCATTTCCGTGGAGATGAATGTGAACAAAGTGGTGATTTTGAAGTTGATGAGAGTGGGAATATATCTGGTTTAATTATAGACCCTAATTCTACACACCCTAGACGGGAAGTCAGTGGAAAAATCAGTCATTCTGATAGCAGAACTGTTTTAGATTTCGTGAAAAGCTCAAGAGGAACTCTATATCTAGATATATTTTATCATTTAGAAAAATCTGGAAAAGAAATAGAAGGAAGATATGATGGTTTCTGGAGTGTTAGAGGAGAAGCTATTAGATTAGGTATTGGGTACAAACCAGGTGTCGGAGAAGCAGTAATGGTTATACCAGTAACAGAAAAAGAAAACAGAGCATATCTAACTTTGACTAAAACTAGAGTGAACGAAAGTTAGGTGCACACTAATATTATTCAAAGCTAATTAAGAGATTTGAATAATTTGCCTATACACACCTCCTGCACTTAATTTCGAGAGTGATTTATGTTAAAAAAAAGTTTTTCCACAGGCAGAATTTGACCAAGACTCAATGTTATTAATTGAAAGTTTAATGTTCTTTTTATGACATCACATGCAGATTTAGCGGCTCTACTTTACCCTTCTGTAGCTCTTGCCAGTTATGTACTTTTTCAAGGAGTTGTAGGTGTCATAGCTCTGAGAGAGATTGAGAACACTAGAAAAGATCGAAGGATAACGAACCCTAGGGAACTAATTGGCCGGTATGATACTATGGCTAAAAAAATTTAGGTTCAGTAATATATTATTTTGATATTCCCGCATTATATCTTGCATATTTTATAACATCCTACCGGCTTCGAAGGAGAAGATAGTTATTCTATCATTATCGTTATTATCGTAGCTTGGTCGTGTGTTTTACACTGCTTCATTGCCTAAATAGGTGTATACCGCTGTTTTCAGCGTCTTCAACCCAAGTAAAGCGCATTTCATTCTTAAAGGCGAGAGTTCTATCCCCAAAACTTTCAGAAAACTTTCCGCTGTGATACTCTTTACCTCGTCCAGTGGTTTGTTTTTCAATAAATCTATTAAGATGTCAACCGAAGACTGGCTGATTGCGCATCCTTGCCCTTGGAATTTTATATCACCTATCTTTCCATCATTGAACTTTATTTGAATTTCAACAATATCTCCGCATGAAGGATTATATTCTTTGGAAATGACATCTGGATTTTCAACTGTACCAAAATTGACAGGATTCCTGTAATGTTCTAATATCATTTCTTGGTATATCTCCGAATTCATGCTTTGAACACCGTATTTACCTTATCCAGGCCTTCCACTAGCGTGTCGATCTCTTCTTTAGTATTGTACAAATAGAAGCTCGCGCGTGCCGCAGACTGCAAGCCTAATCTTCTCATCAATGGCTGGCAGCACATATGGCCGGACCTTATCGCAACACCGAACTCATCCAGAATATATGCGATGTCATGAGAATGGACGCCTGAGATATTTAAGGAGATGACACCGTTTCGCATTTTTGCGTTTGCAGACGAGACAAGCTTCATCCCCTTGACTTCATTTAATTTATCTATGGCATATGCAGTTAGATCTTGCTCGTGACTCATGATGTTTTCCAGCCCGACTTTCTGCAAATAGTCGATGGCTTCTGTCATGCCTATGGCGCCTTCAACATTCGGAGTGCCTGCTTCGAATTTCCATGGCACGTCATTCCATAGAGACTCTGTCAATTGCACTTCCTTTATCATATCGCTGCCACGCATGAAAGGATCCATTTTTTCTAGAAATTCTCTCTTTCCATACAAGATTCCTATGTTCATCGGCGCAAGCATCTTATGCCCAGAGAACGCAAGGAAATCACAATCAATATCTTTTACATCAACCGGAATGTGCGGGACAGATTGCGCGGCATCTACAATAAAAACACTTCCATTGTCATGTGCTATCTTGCCTATTTCCTTTACAGGGTTGACAGTCCCAAGGACATTTGATTTGTGCATCACGGAGACTATCTTTGTGTCCTTGCTCACCAGCTGGTTGAACTGCTCCATGTTTAGAGTGCCGTCCTCATTGATGTCAACGAATTTCAATTTCACTCCCTTCTTCTGGAGCATCTGCCATGGGACGATGTTCGCATGGTGCTCCATCATGGTAAGAAGTATCTCGTCGCCTTCTTTCAGGTTATTCATCGCGTAAGAATACGCCAGGATATTCATTGACTCGTTCGTGTTTCTTGTGAAAATTATTTCCTTATCCTTAGAATTGATGAACTTGGAGACTTTTCCACGGGCATTTTCATAAATCTGAGTCGCCTCGTCGCATAATGTGTAAATAGAGCGATGCGGATTTGCATTATTCTGTTCGTAATAATTCTTGATTGCTTCGATGACTTGCCTAGGTTTCTGTGATGTCGAGGCAGAATCCAAAAATGCCAACGACCTCCCGTTTATTTTTCTTTTGAATATAGGGAATTCTTCCCTAACTTTCTCGACATCGAATGGCATCTTATCCAACCGCACCTGTCATCTCAAGCTGTATCAGCCTATTGAATTCGATCGCATATTCCAGTGGCAGTTCCTTGGTAAATGTCTCGAAGAAGCCGTTGACGATCATTGTAACAGCTTCGTCTTCGCTTAGCCCACGAGACATTAGATAAAACAATTGCTCCTCACCGACTTTTCCTACAGTTGCTTCATGTCCGACATTGACCTTGTTCTCGTCTATCTCAAGTTGTGGTATTGTACCTGAATTGGATTTCTCATCCAAAATCAATGCATCGCATTTTGTGTGTGACTTGGAATTCACGGCACCTGGGAATATTTTAACATATCCCCTGAAATTTGTTCTGCCTCCATCCCTGCTTACAGATTTGTTTACAATCTTTGAAGATGTGTCTGGAGCAAGATGAACTGCTTTAGCTCCCGCATCTAAATTCTGTCCCTTTCCAGCGAATGCTATTGATAAGATTTCTGCTCTTGCACCTCTTCCCATTAAGAATATGGATGGATATTTCATTGTCACTTTGCTATTATGAACAATTATACCGTTCGCTACAAAATTGTGCGCATTCTCAATTTCCAAGTCATATGTAGGCTTTTCACCCTCGTATTTAATAGAAGTTACAGGGAGAATTGCAAGATGGCGTGGTAAATTATCCAACCTTCTAGTTTCTGTCACATGTTTGAAATGATAGTTTTTGCCTTTTCCAATTTTCTTTTTATTTGCTCTTGCCAGAAACGGCTTTAGTCCTTCCAAATTACTCATAAAGGTCACATAATTCACATATTCGTTTTCTGGTGCATTTGGACCGTTTATTTTCAAACTTTTGATTTCTCTGTTCACAGTAATTTTATTCACATGTATGCCACAGTTAAAGGACAAGTCTCTTATGCCTTCTACTATCTTATCGTTGCACGATTTCATCCTAATCGATCCTTCACGCAAATACCCGTCAGCTTCTAAATAGCCTGCTATAAAAGCGAGTTTTTGCGATTTTGGAAGAGTGAACACCCAATTCGGCAATATTTTTGTATGTGCATTTCCAGAGAACCCGTTTATCCCCAACCATTCTGCAAACAATAGACTGTTATAGCTTATACACACCTTATCTTTTCTTTCCGTGTACTTACCTAGTCCAAAAATACTTTTTGTCAAGGAAATTATTTTCGGTCTTATAGGATCGGTATCTGGTACAGAAAATGTTACTACACCATATTTATTTGACCCGTTTTTTGTCTTGGTTGATATGTACGAGGAGCCATCCCCGATATACACACCGAGGAGCCACATCAAATCTTCTGTAGTAAGTTGTGGAGAGTTGAATTCGTTGTATCTGTGACTGGTATCAACTTCAAACCGAGCGCCGTACTGATTTCCGCCCATTGACTTTCTTTCGTAATTTACACTTTCCATTTTGCGTGGTTTTCCAACATCAGGCAGCTCGGTAGGCACTAATAAAAGATCCCCTCGTCTTATTTCAGCAAGGCATGCCCACTCGAATGTATATCTTCCTAATTTTCTAGGCCTGTTCCTATCATACCGCAATTTTAAGAAAGGATGGTTCATAGTTGCTATTATTTCACGTTTTCCCTTCCCCAAAGCAACCCTGTATGTAGGCTTTACCCCTGAAAATTTCGTTCCTAGAACTTTTTTCGGCACCAAAGATTTGGTAGATTCGTCATAGGCAAATACATTGTCATTTGGCAGTACATCTTCTATGTTTTTTAGAGACGGGTTAGAAAAGATTTTCGTTCCTTCTGCTAGACATCCTAAATTCGCATCAAGCCATTCGACGAATGCATTCTCATACGCCCGTGCCCTTTTGGTGACAAGATTATAGACATTGTTCGACCAGTTCTGCAGCGTTGTGTATCGCACATGCGCACCCGGCAGTGCTACGATTTCAACGACTGCTGCATGCAATGCATCTGCTTGATAAGTCGCTGCGGTGCATCCTTCTATATAATGCACCTTGCTGTTCGGCTCAGCAATTATTAATGTCCTTTCAAATTGACCCATATTTTCCGAATTTATTCTGAAGTAAGCCTGCAAAGGCATCTTGACTTCGACACCTTCGGGGACATAAACGAAACTTCCACCCGACCAAACTGCGGAATTCAGCGCAGCGAACTTGTTGTCATTTGGCGGTACGATTGTACCGAAATATTTTTTGACTATCTCAGGGTATTCTCTCAATCCCGTGTCCATGTCAGTGAATATCACGCCTTGCTTCTCAAGATCTTCTTTCAATTTATGATAAACAACTTCGCTGTCATATTGTCCTCCGACTCCAGCCAAGAACTTTCTTTCAGCTTCTGGTATCCCCAATTTTTCAAATGTTCTTCTCATTCCTTCAGGCAGATCTTCCCATGATTTTGCCTGTTTTTCTGTTGGTCTTATGTAGTAAACAATCTCGTCAAAATTTATTCCAGACAAGTCGGCTCCCCATGTCGGCAAAGGTCTTTTCTGGAAGAATTCAAACGCTTTCAATCTGAAATCCAGCATCCATTGAGGTTCTTTTTTTATTTTAGAAATCTCTTCTACGATTTTTTTGGACAATCCTTTTTTCGTTTTGTATACAGACTCGTCCGCTTCCCTAAAGCCGAAACGCGAATAATCCTTTTCAATTACCATCGGTTTTTGCTGTGGTTTTGGTTTTTGCATTCATACCGCCTCATAACCATTCTTTTCTATTTCTTTCGCGAGCTTGAAGCCACCGCTTTTAACAATTTTGCCGTTTACAAGAATGTGGACAAAATCAGGCTTGATGTAATTTAAAATTCTCTGGTAATGTGTGATCAACAACATTCCGGTATTTTCCTTTAGAGATTTTTTTATGCCGCTTGCGACAATTTTCAACGCATCCACATCCGTTCCTGAATCTATCTCATCGCATACCGCAATCTTTGGTTTCAACATCAGCAATTGTAAAACTTCCGCTCTTTTCTTTTCCCCGCCTGAGAACCCTTCGTTCAAGTATCTTGTTGAGAATGATTTGTCAATTCCCAGATATTCTAATTTTTCCGTGAATATTTCATTAAAGTCGACGAATGACGAGTTTCCATTATTCATTTTTTTATATGTCGTCCAAAGAAAATTTTTCAGTGTTATACCAGGGACCTCCACAGGGTATTGGAATCCTAAGAACAGTCCGAGCTTGGCTCTCTTGTCAGCGGAAAGATCGTTTATATTCTGGCCGTCAATGAGAATCTCACCTTGCTCTATCTTGTATTTCGGATGTCCCATTAATGCATATGAAAGTGTGGACTTGCCGGAGCCGTTCGGCCCCATTAGTGCATGCAGTTCGCCTTGTTTAATCTTGAGATCAACTCCATTCAAAATTTTCTTGCCGCCAACAGAGACATGCAAATCCTTTATTTCAAGCTCGCTCATTTCTCATCCCTCATGTTGTATATTTCCATAAGGCATATCAAAGGTCCCAAGTCGTCTCCTGTCTCTTTTCTCGTTTCCGCGCACAGGTCACACTTGGCGTCACCCAATTTAAAATTACCAGAGGATATTTCAACTGTGAGTTTCTTAACCCACTCAGTCAGCTTAGGATTAGATAAAATTTCACTCACCTTCTTACCACGGACACCATTCAAATACTGTGATACAGCGGGTTGTGTTGTTCCTAATCTTTCAGCGACTTGCTCCTGTGTGAATCCGTAAGTTTCTAGCAATTCTTTCGTGATTATTGATTTCACAGCTGAAGGTATTGCATTATTGAACAGTGTTTGGCAGAAGATTTTCATACTCTAATCTATTGAGTTCAAAGGTTTATAAATATAACAGGGTTATAGAATTTAGGATTTCTGATAATTGTGCTTATATAAACTTTATATCCATATCTATCGATTTCAAAGTCATGAGAGTCTCACTACCAGATTTGAAACAAGCCGCAAAATATTTATCGGACACCATATACGGGAATGATATTCTAGATATTATATGTGCAGGGGGCGAGTTGGACAACAGAATTTCAACTGGAAATCCCGGACATTATATCTCAGTACGCTCTCGGCGCAGTTCAGATAGATTGCCATCTACAATAAGCTACAATATGTCTGACGGGATGCCACAGCTGGAAATCAGACTAAATCAGATGTTAAAGTGTTATACAATCATAGTGAGGGCGGACGAAGAAATCCTTGGTTATGAACATAAAATACCAGACCAAGATGGAAACATTGAACAATGGAAAATGGTAAAATCTGCCGATTTCTCGGGTGTAAGAGGCGAACTAGAATATTTGTGTGGTATATAACTTTCTGTGCTGAGTTCAAATGTTATAAATTTAGCTTACCTTCTTGCCATAAAGTATCTGCCAATAACTATTGATAAACCATAATTCAGTCCAATTCCAGTACATGAGCCTATTGCAGCGCCACCCATTGTTGTCAGAACCCATATAATATCTGATGAATAGAATGTGTCTGAGTTGCCAAGAAGATAGCTGACACCAAACAAGCCGGTAGCAGCACCAGATAATGCGAGAAACCTCCACTAAGATATGCAAGTCTGCCTGAATTTCTTCTTGGTTTATCTTGAATTGTCTCCTGCGGCATGATTAAGGTAATACCAAACTATTTAAATTTTATGAAATGTCCCATTTAGTTATTTTATCGAACTTATTGAACTACAATCGTTCCTGTCATCGAAGGATTCAAATGGTCGTGATATCTCCAATTCCCAGCCAGGTCAAAAACCATCGAATAACTTTCACCCTGAGCTAATCCTTTCTTTGCATCGAAAACACCGCATCCTTTGTATTCACAATGAGTCGGATGAATAGCACTTGCCGGCCAGTGCGGTGCAGTATCCTTGTTGGTGAATGTTACCATACTCCCAGCTTTAATTGTTATTGTATTTGGACTAAATCCTGTTGGTGTTATTTCAATTGTATGTGCAGTTGGCAATGACGGCGGCTGTTCTTCTTGCGCCGTGACTTCGCCTTGTAATATGTTACCTGCAGGCTGTTGCACTTGAGCTGGCTGTTCTTGTGTGGAAGCAGGGGCTTCTTGCGGTGCGGACGATGTGTTAGTATCAACTTGTGCCACACATCCGCTGATGAAAATAATCAGGGCAATTGGCAGGATTTTGAAAAGATTCATATAAATAATTATATCCTATATTTAAATTTAAAAGCCTTATAACAAAAGGATAGTATGGAATTTCAGATATGGGCTGAGAAGTATCGCCCCTCAAAATTATCCGAAGTTATTAATCAAAAACACGCTATCGAAAGGATAAAGTCCTTCGTGAAGGACAAGAGCATCCCGCACATGATGTTCGCCGGTCCTGCAGGAACAGGAAAGACTACTACGGCCTTGGCGATTGCAAGAGAATTGTATGGCGATGGGTGGAGACAAAATGTTTTGGAGCTTAATGCGAGTGTAACGCCAGATACGCCAATACTGATAAGAAAAAAAGGGGAAATAAAAAGAACTAATTTTTCTGAATTGGGTAAAATCTATTTTTCGAATACTGCAGAGAGGGTAATAACAAATGATTTGGAAGTATTGTCTGTCGATAGCAATCATAAAGTGAGATTTCTCCCTTCAACTTATTTATTTAGGCATCGAAAGAAGAAAATCGCACAAATAAAATATGAAGGAGGTCTTGTCAAGACTAGCCTTGACCATTCATTAATAGCCATTGACAAAAATGGTTCCCTAATACAAAAAAAGGCAGAAGATTTAAAAGCCGGCGATTTTTTAATCACTTTCAAAACCAGTATAAATGGTTCTCAGGAGCTATTGCATATAGGTTTCCAACCCAAACTTTCTAATCAACTTAGAAACGGGTTGCAAAAAAACCCCAAGGTAAATGTCAGCCTAGACAAACTCTATTTAGATGAAAACCTCTCATGGGCTATGGGTCTTTATCTGGCTGAAGGTTGCACATCTCTTAGAAATGATACTAGCGGTCAAACAATATTTACCGTAGGTTATCCCCAAGAACAAGGACTTGCCGATAAAGTATCAGAAACTTTCATGGATATGGGGCTACGGATTAGCACAATAAGAGGCAAATCAGGTTTCGATAGAACAAAAGAAAGTTCGTTGCAAGTTCGTATTTTGAACACTCAAATTACTAAACTCTTCAGGAAAAACTTTTATGATTCCTCAATACATAGAGCCGGTCATAAAAGAATACCTGGTTTTATATTCAGTACACCGATAAAACAACGGCAATCTTTCTTAAAGGGTTATTTTGAAGGCGATGGTTGCGGAGATTGGAATTCTGTAGCTAGATTCTCTTCTGTTTCTAACGAATGTCTAATTGACGTTGCGTGGTTGGGTAGATTATCCGGTCTAGAAACATCGTATTTTAATGGGGAAGCAAGAGTTATCCAAGAAAACCCCAAGTTTTCCTATATAAAATCTGAGCTTTTACCTTCCTTTCTCGCGCATGGGATACTAGAAAAATTTAATCTAAAATCAACATATCTATTGAGACATTCTCTTTATTCGAAAAAGAGCGGTCGAGTATCCAAGAGAACTATCTCAAAACTTATCGAAGGTTTGGACAAAGAAAGCGATTTTCTATCAAATATAAGGAAACTTTTGGAGTCTGATTTGTCCGTCGTTCAAATAAAATCGGTAGAGTTTAATGATTATGATGGTTATGTTTATGATATTTCTGTGCCAGAAAGCCAGATGTTTTGGGGCGGAACTACTCCTATACTATTGCATAATAGCGACGAAAGAGGAATAGATGTCGTAAGGGGTAAGGTGAAGGATTTTGCACGGATGAAATCGCTGGGCGACATCCCATGGAAAATCATCATTCTTGATGAAGCGGACGCATTGACGCAAGAAGCGCAGCAGGCATTGAGAAGGACGATGGAGAATTACTCGAGCGCCACAAGATTCATTCTTCTATGCAACTATTCTTCGAAAATCATCGAGCCCATACAATCAAGATGCGCTGTTTTCAGATTCAAGTCACTGACTGATGAGGACATTAGATCTTATATCGAAAGAATCGTGGAAGGAGAGAAATTAAAAATAGATGACAGTGCTATAGTTGCTTTGATGCATCTTTCCGAAGGTGACTTGAGAAAAGTCTCCAATCTGGTGCAATCCTCTGCTGCTATGAAGGAAAAGATAACAGAAGACACTGTATATGAGATTGCAAGCAGAGCAAAGCCGACCGATGTTAAAGATATGGTTGAACTTGCGATTAACGGAAAATTCACAGATGCCAGGAAAAAATTACAAGAACTATTATTAAGGCAAGGACTGTCTGGAAGCGATATAATCTCCGAGGTTCATCGCCAGATTTATTCGATTGACGGCATCTCTGAAGAGAAAAAAGTGCAGATGATAGAGAAATGTGGCGAATACGAATACCGTATGAGTGAAGGATCAAGCGAGTTAATCCAAACTGAAGCACTTCTGGCTAGTTTCATGTTTATTTGTAGAAATAACGCTTAGACTGCTTCCATCCTATCTGATAAAGGTTATTTAACCTTCCCCACCAAACATGTGGGAAATGACCTCCTCCGAAATCTGAATATTTTAATCTAGGCAATTCTTGAATATGATAGACAAAATAGATTTGCAAAGAATCTTTACCATGAAAGAATTTAGGGAAGTAAGGCTCCATGATACGGCTTGCATAATAAAGAATCTCTATCAAGATATCAGACTTGTAAGAGGTTGGGGTTCTGGGTACTTTTGCGTAGATAGCCTGAAGATACCACGTAGAACATTTTACGGATGGCAAGAAGGTTCACATATAACTATCTCATATTTTCTTGATTTTTTAAAACTGTGGAGATATACTTGCCATAAGAAAAGTAAACATGCTGATTTAATATTGAAATCGGTTTTATCTAGTAAGTTCTCTGTCGAGAAAGGCAAAAGTGTAAAATTACCTACTATATTGACCGATAAATTAGCCTACTTAATAGGTTACACACTAGGAGATGGTTGTCTTGCTGGGAAAGAAAGATCAAATTATGCAATAAGACTAGCATCGGACACAAAGACTTTCCTTAAGAGTACTATACAACCTTTATTCGAAGAGATATTCTCTATTAGAGGCCATATTTACAAGGTAATTGACGGAAGATGCTATGAGCTACAGGTGCATTCTAAAGTTCTATATTCCTTTTTCGAGAAAATGTTCGAAATTCCTATAGGAAAGAAAAAAGGTAAATTGGTTATACCAAGACTTATACTAGGAAGCTCTAGAAAAATTAAAATGGCTTTTATTTCAGGATTTTTTGATGCCGATGGATGTATTTATGAAAAAGGTAAATCGGTATCTTTCACACAAGCAGATAAAAAGTTTTTGCAGTCCTTATCTGATTTACTTGTAAGTGAGGGCATACTGACTAGGCCGATAGGTACTAGAAAAAAGGAATTTGGAATTACTTACGATTTCTCAATAAGATGGCATTCTTTACCGGAATTCTTAAGGTCAGCTCATTTTTTGCATCCGGATAGGATAAGAAGAGCCGCCAATTTGGAGAAAATGCTAAATTAATCTATATAATATCAATTTTTGAATTGATTCCATGTGGGTAGATAAATACAAACCAAATAACCTGAAAGAGTACATCGGGCAAAAGGATTCAGTCGAGATTTTTTTAAGATGGATTGGTAATTGGAAACGCGGCAAGTCATTGTTGTTCCATGGCCCGCCAGGCACGGGAAAGACTTCGCTGATAGAAGCTTTCGCAAAAGAGAACAACTATGAATTCATAGAAATGAACGCTTCAGATTTCCGCGACAAGAAACAAATAGGGCAAATTCTGGGCCAGTCGATGAAACAATCTTCCCTGTTCGGAAGGAAAAAAATATTTCTGATAGATGAGATTGATGGTCTCGCCGGCAGGAAAGATCTGGGCGGTGTCGGAGCTGTGATAAACATCATAAAGGAGTCGAGCTTTCCTGTGGTCCTCACATGCAACGACCCTTATAGCGAGAAGCTCAGGACGTTGAAAGAATATTGCACTCTTGTCCCGTTCAAGAAGCTCACGGTGTTTGACATAGAAAAGAAGATCAAGCACATATCCGAAACTGAAGGCTTTACCATAGACAAGGTGCTGATGCGCCAGTTTTCTAAAAGAAGCGAAGGCGATTTGCGTGCAACCATAATTGATTTGGAAAGCATGTCACATGGAAAAAATGAAGTCAAACTTGAAGACCTGGAAAACACAGGCTACCGCGAGAGAGAGCAATCGGTTTTTGACGCATTGATGATTATATTCAAAACAAAATCCGCATTGGCGGCAAAGCTCGCGATTAATAACGTCGACAAGGATCCGGAAGAGATATTCTGGTGGATCGAAAGCAACATCGCCAATGAATATGAAGATTCGGAAGAAATTGCAAAGGCGTACAACATCTTGAGCAAAGCAGACCTGTTCAGGTCTAGAATAAGGTCCAGACAGAACTGGAAATTTTTGGGGTACATGATTGACTTGATGACCGCCGGTGTCGCTACATCCAAAAAAGAAATGTATAGGAAATTCTCACGATACCAGTATCCAAGCAACATGATTGTCCTTGGTGGAAGCAAGTTCGAACGAAAGGAAGAGAAGGAAAAGTTATTGGGATTATCACAGCAGTTGCATTGCTCGACTAGAAAAGTTAGGAAAGAGTTTTTACCTTTTCTTAGTTTATTTAATTATTCGGGCTAGTTGGAGTTTATAGCTTCCCTGAGAGATTTTTTCATGAATTCTGCTGCATCACTTCCACCGAATTCTTCTAGGCTTCTTATTTTTAAAAGCCCGCCATGCGGATAATTTAAAGGGATTGCAAAAGACGGATAACGCAGAACCATGCCGATAGGCGGGTCGATCCCCAATTGGAAAACACGGCCAGATTTTTTGTCAAGTATTCCAGCTTCGCCATTTTCATGTTGTCGTGAACTTACAACTGGGTCGCTGGAATTAACTATGTTTATTACATTATATTTCGAGTGATCTGTATTTTCTATATTCGATATTACAGGGGAGCCTTCTTTCAAATCTGAGAGCACATCTGGTAGTTTGTTGTAACGCGCTGCATAGTTATGTATACACGGGAGACCGCTTTCGATATTCAATTTTATTGTATCCACACCATGGAAAGGGCTGTTTATTGTGACTATGCTATTGACCACGCTCCAAATTCCCGGGGATTTATCCAAAGCATGTACGGCAATAACGCCTCCCAGGCTATGGGCTATAACATCAAACTTGGCATCAGGCCATACATCATGTGTTGCCTTTAAAAAATTATGAAAGTTTCTTGCACTTTCATCTATGGGTGCCAATGTATCTTCCGGACTGTACGGCATCCCAGCGCTTCCGCCTTTTGTATAATTAAAATAAACAATATCAGAATCCGTATATCCCATCTCCTCAACTAACCAGTCTCTGGCTTCGCTGAAGTCATTTCTCGGATTGCTGCTGCATATGCCAGATGCAAAAACTATACGCCTGTTAGTCAATCGGTCTTGTACTTCTTCCGGCAATCCGATTTTAGCATACTTTTCACCATCCCATTTGTACGTTTCAAATATGGGTTCATTTTCCGTGTTTGATCTTCCCACGACGATTCTGCCATCTTTGTAGTTCGTTAAAATTATGTCATCGTTTTCATACCAGAATAAAGGTCTTCTGGTTTTGGGGTCTATAACCAATAAAGATTTTTTATCGCCGTATCGCATGACAAGCGCAATTTCGTCTTCCGAATTGCCGGCGCCATAGTCTTGCACATCGAGAGATATCCTATCGAATCTCTGAGAAAAGGGTTCATTGAACAAAAGTTGCAAATTACCATAACGATCTAGATGAAAGATTTTTGGGGTTTTCAAACCGTTCACAGCATCTACAGTAACAGCAACGAATTCACCGTCATTGTATGCAACCGTTCCGTGCCATGTAATTGCAGATGATACATTGCCATCCAGTCTGCCGTCTAACATGTCGAGCTCAGGTGAATAGGGAATGCTCGAATTGTAGCTGAACCATCTCTTTTCGTCTATCTTAGAGTACCCATTTGCAGGAAGGTAAGGCATTTTCCTTTCGACTTTTTGCGGCTGTATATTTTGTCCGAGTTTGTCTACATCAACTGACGAACTGCAGCTAGTATTGAATAGGAATGCCGTTAAAGACAAGAATAAACCGAGATTAAATTTTAATCCCATCAAACTATTATTGAACAAGCTTAAATAAATTGCTTACTAATGACTATTTAATGAAGCTTTTTGAAAGGACTTTAAAAAGGGCTTTATTTACGTTGGGAGGACTAACAGCATTAGCGGTGGGTGCGGCTTGCGCATCATCTCCTGCATCTCCAACGCTGCCTACTATACAATTACAAAGGCCTGCCGTCCAATCTACATCTCTGCCACAAAAAAGTATGCCATCCGAGCCCACACCCCAACAAACTCCTATAATAACTCCTCGAACAGCATCAACTTTAATGCCGACATTTACTCCCACAAAAGCGCCGTACGACAGGCAAGAACTAAGATATCCAAGAGTTGGTGACGAGCTCACTTACCAAGGCCATCTGGATTGGTACGATGTCAATCAGACGCATTCACGAATATATAACGGTCCACTGAAGTATACATTCAAATTTTTGGGTGTAGAAACCCACGATTTATCGACTCTGCCAGAAGAGATGCATTATATGCCCATACCAGTGCGATCGAAAGTAAATGCTGTTAAATTTAGTGTGCATATGCAATTATCTGACGGAGATGACTCTGCTACTATGGAGTCTTACTTTTTAGAGTCACCACCATTCGCAATCACACAAATAATACAGCCTTTAATTGAGCCAGATTGGACTTCTCAGAAAGATAGGTTTAAAAATGCGGTAAATAAACAAGCAGGCAGTTCTCTACAAGTAGAAGATTATTACGTCAGAGACGATGGAAATGTTATAACTTTCTATGTTCGCTTACATAAGCGTGCATTTCCAAGTGAGGATATCATCCGTGAATTTACTTGGAGGTATGCAATGGATACTGGAATATTAATGTCTGAGAAGATTAATCTAAAAGGCAAATATGAGCACTGGTCAGTTAGGTACATTCTAGATTTGCATCTAACACAAAATTAGTAAATTGTATTACTCATTTGCAATTTATTGAAAAGAATGACATTGCATTTTCATCTGTAGCATCGCTTATCTGTTGTACACCCGTTTTCTTAATTTCTGCTATCTTTTCACAAGCGATTTTCACATTTACGGGTGTACCTCTCTCACTGTTTTGTCCGAACCACGGGGAGTCTGTCTCAAGCATCAGATTTTCCAACGGGACGTCCCGTACTATCTTCTTGCGTTCCTTGCTTTTTGCTATCAATGGACCGATTGTAACCGAAAAATTATTTTCCACAATTCTCTTCAGATGGTCACTGTCTTTGCTTCCCCACATGTGCAATAAAATTCTCTTGGCGTCTTCTCGTTCCAAGATATCTAATGAGTCTTCCCATGCATCGCGTGTATGTATTACAAGTGGTAGCTTCAGCTCTTTCGACAGTTCTATATGTTGAATAAATAATTGCTTTTGTTTTTCCTGCCAGCTACTTTCTTTAATCCAAAAATAATCCAAGCCAGTCTCTCCCACAGCTACAAGTTTTTTTCTGTTCTCTCTTAGCAATTCAAAATAGTCGTCAACTTGTTTAGCTGTAATCTCTTTTACATATTCTGGGTGGATCGAAGCGCAGAGGAAAACATAATTCTTGTATTTGTCGACAATCTCAAGCGATCTTTCAATGTCTTTCAGATTGCAGCACGAGCTCACAAGGGCTTTCAAACCTTCTTTCTTACAGAGTCCGATTACATCATCCAAATCTTTCCTGTAAGATTCTTGCTCCAAATGGCAGTGTGAATCTATCATATAGACAAGCCTTTTTCATTTCCTCATCCTTATTTTATTTACCAAATTCAAAATCCTTTTCATGTAGCTTTCGGGAGATGGTGTAGACGTAGGCACTACCTCCAACTCGTGTAATATTGCATCAGCTTCCACACGCACCTTTTCAACGGCAGTCTCAGTTTTTTTGGCAGATTCTACGTCTTTCGCGTTCTTCACCGTGACTTTGAGCAGGAATATTCTTTTATCAAGAATGTTGAGTCTACGCAACAAATTCATCGTCCCTCCATATCCGGATGCTTTCAGCTCCCTCATAGACAGTCTAACCAGCCGTCCCATCTCCGTGATTGTTTTTATCGAACCAGATCCAATCATGCTTATACTGTTCCCAACTATTTTGCCGCTTCTTGCCACAATATTCCTTCCGAACACAAAAGAAGCTCCAACTATTAGCAGCGAGAAGTGGGTTATTGAATAAAAGTTTGCAAATACGCTCATCAATCTGTTCTCCCTCAAATCTGAAATAACTCTGTCTTCATGGACGGCTTCCGGTTCGTGTATGCCCTTGACAAAGGACGTTGCCCACAGTCTCGCAAATGTAGATATTATGAAAAGAAAATGCATGCCGTAAAATGTGAAGAAGGCGACCGAGTATGACATGCCTTCAAATACATTCGCCAGCGACCCTCCTATTATAGGCGCCACCGCGAATGACATGCCACTTATGGCGGTGAATGTGGAGAAGTATATCGACCTGTTTGTCTGAGGCGCGGTCCTGAGAAGCACCTGCGCGGTTGCAAAATCGACACCGCCCCATGCGATGCCTGCCAGTATGTTTGCAGGCACGAGAAGCAGAAAGTTGTGTGGCGTTATGAAAATAAAAAACAGAGGGTACATGCTTACAACAAATGCGCATATGGCTATGACAGGCTTGGCGCCATATTTGTCCACCACATCGCCCCATTTTCTAAGGGCGGCCACACCGCTAAATGTAAACAACGTGGTAAGCGCGATTACGGTCATATAACTCAGTCCCAATGTCTTAAGCTGATAGACAAGTATGAACGGGCCTACAAGTCCCAGCGCAAATCCCCAGGAAACGCCGAAAAGAAGAAGCCTCCTGAAATCCATGTCGCTGAATGGATTCTTAATTAGCCTAATAAACCTTTTCAATGTGACACCTTCGCCTTCCACAGCAAATTCTCGGATCTGTTTCAGGAAGAACACTCCAACCATGCTGCAGACCATCCCGATTGAAAAGAGGATCAAAAACGCCGTTAGCCCGTTGTCACCAAATACCTTCCAATCCAAAAATAATCCGCCTAAAAGACCGACTATCACGCCTGTGACGCTCATCATAGCAGTTCTCTTACTGAAGAATTTTCCCAGAACATTCCGAGGGACCATGGACGATATCCACGATAGCCATCCGATCCCGGCAATTGAATTGAAAATGGACGATATCAGGAAAACAACCATGATCATCCATATCACTTTCCCGGCGTCCGCGACCATTATGGGTAGCGCTATTATCGGTATCCAAAGAAGTCTGCCAATAGACGATGTGATTAAAACAAGGTGCGCTTTTTTCCCGTACCTCTCAATGAAGTACGAACCTATGATCTGGGCCACATTTGCAAAAAAAGGTATTGACGATAATATGCCTATCTGTAACGGGTTCGCGCCCAGAGCAAGGGCGAATCCTATGAGAAATATTCCGCCGAATGTCAATGTGGAGAAGACCTGCCATGCAACGCCTTCGGTTATGATGTTGTTCAGATCCTTTTTCGCCAGATTGTCCATGTTCTGGTATTCGTCCCTGTATAGAAAGTGCATATGCCTAATACGCTTTCTGAATCTAAAAATATGTCACCAGTTCCATCTTACCGCAATTTCTTTGCAAATTTGAGTGATTTTTCCATATCCGTCAACAATTTTTGTTCTAGATGACAATGCGTTAATCGTATTAATTCTCTATATAATTCGTGCTGAATATGCTACAATAAAGATACCGACGAAGTTCAGCAAATATGCCACTAATATGAATTTCTTTGGCTCGAATTTGATGGCCCCGAATATCGCAACACCAAGTTCATCTGGTAATGGAGAAGCTATAATCAAACCACCTATAACAGGTACGATTAAATTCCAGATTTTTGAATGAGAAATCGCTTTCCATATTCTTACTCTTAGCTCTTCCCAAAAGAACAATGCAGAAACCGGCTTTGTTAAAGTTCTTACATCCTTTGATAACAAATTTATCTCACCCAGTAGCTTGTCTCGCACAATTCTGAAAATTATATAGTCGCTGATGACAGTTCCGCTAGCTCCTAAAGCCGCTATTAGAAATGGGTTAATTGTCTTTCCCAGGGTGAATAATGCTGCTGTGGCAGGGACTGTTGTGATGCCGTATGAGAATAGCATGCCAGCTACAAAAGAAGCTGGATATCCCAAATTTCCCAGATTTTCAATTAAAGATACTATCTGTGGCGTTTTAAGCATGTAATAAGCAAACACAAAACTCAGTGCAAGAAGTATCAGATTCCTATATTTCCACTGATATTCTCCGATTTTCTTAACAGTTTTCTCGGTTGTATTGTAAAACAGCTTTGGACGGATACGCTTCATTAATTTACATTAGCAATCCAGATTATTTATTGTTAAATTAGGCAAGCAAATACAAGATTAATTTGGGCGGGGCTTGACATGTTAACCGATGAAAAGATGTCAATAACACCAGAAAATGCGTGCCAAGAAGCATAATAATTAATTAAAGTAGAAGAAAGTTTATATATGCAAAGAATAGCCAAAAGACTTGGAAAAATAGAAAGGAGATTTTATCTAAATTTCAAACAACAGTTAGTTTGGATGATTTCTACTGCTTTTGCTATTGCCGCAGCTCTTATGTGGAAAGACGCGATTACAATCGTCATAGGAAAGTATATACCATCCGATAGCGAGTTGCAATATTCTGTTTATGCAGCTGTCATAGTGACTATGGTTGGTGTTTTTGCCATTTGGTTAACCAATGAAATTTTCAAGAGAGAATAATTCAATTAAAAGGAAGTAAAATTATAGAAATAAATGCAGTATTTATAAATATTTTCATCTTAAGAGAGTTAATAGGAGGTGTATAAATTGGTAAAGTGTGAAATGTGCGGAGCCGAATATCCAGAAGGCGAAAACCACACATGTGAAAAGTCAGAAGGCCAAGTAACTCAGGAAAGTTCATCTGGAAGTCAATAAAGACTGAGTAAAATTTAATCGGGTTTGGGTTTTTCGGTTGCGGGTATGATTATAGTTATTCTTGAAAAATATATTCTTCACTATTGGATTTTGTGATTACGTAGAAATATCTATTGTTCTACCAGCACAGCGTTTGCTATTCCATGTTGGCTTGGTCGTGATGTTATCTTAGCTTTACCAAATTCTGTGTTAACGATTGCCCCTTTTGTGATCACCTTTCTTCTGGCCAGGTCAGAGTTCGCAGGATTCGTCACGACACCAATGATCTTTGCTTTTTTCATAGTCTTGCTTTTCTTGTCAAGCACGTTCACAAATGACAATGACTTGGCCTTTATCTTTTCATTCCCGCCCTTCGTCTTCACGTTCAGCCTGACTTCCTCGCCTATCTTCGGATATATCGTCTCCCTGCCAAGCTCGTACTTTTTCTTTTTTCTGGCCGGCTTTATCTTTCCGCCAGTCAGCCTTCTTCCCGATTCTCCGTGCCAGATTACCATGAGTTCACTAAGATTAAATATTTTACACATTTATAAGTAATATGGTTAAGATAGCCCTGTATGTTTTGATGCGCAAAACTGAGCCTTATCAAGGCGTAATGCAGTTCACGGTGAGTGCTACAGCGCCTCCATTGGTACCAATACGGCAACACATATATCGGATAAATTGGAAAGGCGACTGGTTTGGTTTTGAGAGAATAAAAGGTGCCTGCGATACGGCTACCGATAGAAATTTTATGGAACAACAATTAAAGCGGGTAACTCAAATGTGGCCAGACATAGAAAGTAAATCTGTAACTGTACCTTGTTCTGAATGGACAAGCAGATCACATGGTTCAATTTCAGGATTAGCGCATTACTTGGATTGCAGATCGGACGAACCGATTCTTTTTTCTAAACATAGATATAGTGTTCCCATTGGCGAAGTTAGAAAGAAGGCAGGATGGGACCCATCAAGAGTTTTAGGCGATGGCTGAGGTGTCGGGAGGACTTTCAGACCTGTGTTCCTTGAAGACGATATACAATAAATATGAAAACGGATTTTTATTCAGGCGTGAAATTAAAACTGTCTTTGAAAGGCTTCTTTAATTTTTCCTTCACGGATTCCACCCAACTCTCTATGTAGAAAATAGCCTCGGGCAATGACATGCTCTGGCCCTTTGTTTTGATTTGCGTGGTTTCTGTATTCCCAGTCTTTTCAGAAATTATAGCCAACGCAAACATTCTTTGGTTTTGCTTATTTTCGAATGGAATTTTGTCGTCTTCTGCCATACTCTTCCTTTCTACTAGTTAACAGTAGATTAATAAGTAATTATTTACCAATCTCGTTCAAATTCTTTGGATTCAAGGCTAACAGACGCATTCTACGAGAATTTGATATGCAGAAATCGCGAATTTTCCTGAGAGGATTTTACCAAATCGTAGCGGAGTATAGAAATCGCTTTTAAAGGGATTTTAGAAGCTCTTCTCATGCCTAGAAGATCACCGTTGTCTGCCGAGACTATTAACCAGATTAGAGAGCTCTACAAAAGAGATTTCAGGCTCTTGGAGATATCCATAAAACTGGGTGTCCAGAAATGGCAGGTTTTACGATATACTGATGATTTGCCACGACAGGTTAGACGATTAACTACAGAAGAGAAGGAAGAGATAAGAAAAATGCGTGAACAAGGATATACCAATCTTAAGATAGCACAAAAGTTCAAAATCAACCCGCAAACAGTATATCTGATAGCTAGAGGATACGGAATTACACAAAGATTTTTCAGAGGTTATAATCTGGAAGTTCTATCCCATCTAATAGAAAACGGTTACTTCATAGTCCCTAAAAAGGATCATAAGTACCTCTATACAGTCAGAATGTTGTCTGTTTGGTTTAACATTAAAAAAGTTACATTATCAGAGGGTAAGAATCGTATTACAATTTGTTTTTTGCATGATAAAAGGAGAGAAGCATTGAAAGCTGTTTTGAAGTTAATGAAAAAGAAGGCAACAAGCTATCAAGAACTGAACTATTTGTCTCAAATATTCGGTATAGAGTTGAGTGCTGAAGATAAGAGAAAGAATGTTAATATAATGATAAAAGATAATACTTGAGTAAAATTAAGTTGTAGAAGGTTTTGGGACAAAATTAGTTTATTCCTCCGTCTCTTCTTCAGGTTCTGTTTCTTCCATTACTTCTTTCTTGACAGTCTTTTTATCAGACTTTTTTTCTGACTTCTTATCAGACATTTGAACAGCTCTTGTAAGACCGGCAATAGCACCAAATGCACCACTCGGAACTACAATCAAGTTTTGCTCTCTTGCAATTTCTGACAATGTCTGTAATTCTCTGAGCCTTATTGCCACAGGCACCTTTTGATATAATGAAGCAGCTTCTGTCATCTTTTTTGATGCCTGCATTTCACCTTCGGCCATGATTATCCTAGACCTTCTCTCTCTTTCAGCTTCTGCTTGTTTAGCTATCGCCCTCATCATATCTTCAGGTAAGCTAGCATCCTTGATTGTCACACCTGTAACCTTTATCCCCCATACATCTGTTGCTGCATCTAAAATATTCTGCATTCTTTTATTAAGGTCCTCTCTTTGCGAAAGTAAAAAATCAAGATCTACCTGACCCAGAATGTCCCTTAAAGTAGTTTGCGCCAAGAGTTGCGTAGCTTCTCTGAAGTCTTCCACTTGTATAATAGCTTTCTCTGGATCAGAAACTCTGTAATAAACAACTGCATCTACATCAACAGTTACATTATCTTTTGTTATCAGCCTTTGCTTGGAAACATCTATGACAGTTGTCCTCAAGTCGACTTTCATCATCTTATCAATTAATGGGATAATGAAAAATATTCCAGGACCTCTAATGCCTACAAACCTACCCAATCTAAACAGAACAGACCTTTCATACTCTCTAATAATTTTTATGGCAGAAGTTAGTATGACCAGAAAGAGTACTATACCTGGGATTGTGTAGTATAAGCTTGGAATGGGCATTATTATCATTTTATTGGTACTCTAATATATTCTTTTAACTGTTAAAATAGGACCTCTTTTATCTGTTATTATAACTCTTTCTCCAACCTTTAGACTCTGGTTTGATTTTGCCCTCCAAATTTCCCCTTTGTACATTACATATCCAAAATGCTTAGAAGTTATCTTGTTAGTCACTTTAGCTTCTTCTCCGATAATTTCTCCGATAACAGGTTTTTTCCTTTTTATTTTAACAACCTTAATTAAAGCAAATGCTAGGAAACCCCCAAATACTATTGAAGGAAGAACCACAGCTATTCTCATTGTCCTTTGAAATCCTTCCGAAATAAAATATGTTGGGAAACTTGTTGGTATTAAAATTATACTTCCTATAATCATTGCTATAATTCCCGCTACGCCTAAAACACCAAATCCAGGGGTATACAGCTCTATAATAACTAAAACAGCACCAAAGACCAACAGAAGTATCGCAATAAGATTTATGCTGAATCCTAAACCAAGTAGACCCAAACCAATCAATATAACTCCTGCGATTTCACTTCCAAATCCTGGAGAAGAAAGCCCAAAAACCAATGCATAAATCCCGATTATCAGAAATAAAGACGCCAATAAAGGATTTGTGATAAAACTTAGAAATCGTATCTTTAAGGAAGGTTGGTATTCAACTATCTCTACATTTTCTGTGTCTAGAGTTTTTTGTGTTGTTGCGTTGACAGTCAAACCATTCATTTGGTTTAGCAAATCTTCTATGCTAGGAGAAATGAATTCTATAATATTAATCTCTTTGGCTTGTTCCGAGTTCAAGTTCAAGTTTTCAGTTATAAATGACACAGCGGCTGTTTCATTTCTTCCATGGATTTTTGCCTTTTCAGCTATAAGAGTTGTAAGAGCATTGATTATTTTTGATTCGTTAATGGGAATAGTTCCTTGAGGAGAAATAGAAGCTGGTTGTGCGGATCCTATTACTGTGTTAGGAGACATAGCAGCAATATGCGAACTTACTAGAATCATTGTTCCGGCAGACCATGCTGTAGCACCTTGAGGATGTACATAACTTATTATCGGAATCTCTGATCTGTCAATTAGTTTTATTATTTTTAATGTTTCTTCAAGTCCTCCTCCTGGCGTGTCAAGAATAAGTATCAAAGCTTCCGCATTGAGATTTTTTGCTTCTTCTAAACTTGTTTCAAACAATTCCAAAGTCCCTACAGTTATCACACCATTTATTCCAGCGACCAAAACTGTTCCAGCTTCTGCTAATTGAGGAATAAAGAGTAAGAATAACAAAAAAACTATTAGTAGCTTCATGAGTATTTATTAAAATTTCATTTATTAATGGTAAATGTTCATGTTAAAATCTGAGGTAGATTATTATAGGCCTGTTAGACAAGATATTTGGTAGGCAAAAACAGCCAAAGATAACGATTGAAGAAAATTACAAAATAAAATTATCTGATATAAACGATTTGCTTTCGATGAACATAGAAGAAAAATTGGTAGGCTTTGCTGACGACATGAAAAAATCCTACGAAAGCTTGCAAGTTGAGGTTAGCAACTTTAAATCGAACTTAAAGGCGCTTGAGACTGCTGCACCAACTGATAATTATGATATCATGGCTTTGAATAGAGCGAACCAGACCAGACATGCATTAATCAACAAATTGAACAGTCTTATTAGAGAATTTAGAAAAACTACAAAATTTGACTTTCATTCCATGATAAATTTTAGTAATTCTTGTGTGTTAGCTTTAGAGCAGGTAAATACAACCAAAATAAAATACAGTAATTTACTCGATGCATACTTCCCTAATCAGATGAAAATTTTACAGTCGTCATTCAAATCGTTATCAGACATATTAGTCAATTCTGGGAATATGCTCCGTTCAAAGGAAGAACTGATAAAACCTGTTCATTTTAGAAATTTATCATAAGATTTCTATCAATTAGAAGCCTATTTTACTTAATTTTGCTATAAATTTAATCTAAATTAAGGGTTGCCAACATCCTTTAAAGTTTACTTTGCGAACTACTGGTTAAACAAAAGGTTTTATATTTATAGTACATATTAGAATGAGTAAGAATGACAGACAGACCGATTGACGTTTTGGATAGAGCGAAAGGAAAGAAAGTGATAATCAAGCTCAAGAACGGCGAAGAGATCACAGGGATATTGAAAGCGCTTGACCTTCATTTGAATCTTTGGCTCGACGAGGCAGAAGTCCAGAAGAACGACATGAAAATAAGGCTGGGAAATGTTCTTGTCCGCGGGGATACGATAGTTTACGCCTCGCCAGTCTAGGCCGGTATTTAAATTTATGATGACAAATAGTGTATAGGTGGACAAGTGGGAATTTTTGATATTTTCAAAGGGAAAAGGCCTGCGCAAGATTCTGTTGAATTTCCTGAAGACAATGAGCCTCAAGAGAAATTGACAGTGAGGATAGAGAACATAGCAGGATTAGGGGACGTTGAAAGGGTTGGCGCTTATTTGAGGCAGGGCAATGTCGTCCTTGTCAAGATAAAGGATCTGCAGAGAAAGGATGTCGGTTTGTTCCAGACTTCGCTGCAGAAGATGAAAAGACTGTCGACCCAGTTCAATTGGGACATGGTGGCACTGCAGGAAGGGTATGTAATTCTTACACCGAGTTTTGCTAGGATAGAAAGGCCAGAATAAATCTAGAATGGTTTTGTCATATCGCTTGGTTCGAATGATGTTATTTCTACAACAATTTTTATGTTCTTAATAATATTTAAATGGAGGTTATTTGGAAACGCGAAATTCTATTTTGCGAATAGATTGAAAACAAGAGTATGACAAAGATTTAAATTCTTAATAGATGCTTTGGAAATAAGGACATGCATGAATATGGTTACAACCGTTAGAGAAAAACTCAAAACTTACATAGAAGAATGTGGATGGTTGGCAAGACGAGGTCTTTTTGATGGTGAGGGGTTGTATCCAGGACCTGGTGCAGATTCTATACCTTTATTATACGCTTATAAAAGAGGGCATTTGACCGGCTTTACATTTCGTGGATGGGATGCCTTTTCTATGGCTAGAACGCTTGAACAAATTGGAGAGAGCCCTAATGAAGTTTTTGGAAGATATTTGGGTCG
>CAZYBR010000005.1:0-25208 GCA_964645905.1 uncultured archaeon | reverse complement strand
CAGACCAAACGCCTTCCTGTGGTGTTTGCCTCCAGCGTTCACTGCACGGATTATAACCGTAACATAATGGTCCGCCGCTTTTCCATTCGGTCGTTGGCGTACAGCCGTATGCGGAGCAATAATAATCGTTCTTGTACGGATTATCATATCCTCCGTATGCATTCACTTCTTGTATGTCATTGGTAAATGTGGAACCGTAAATGGTTGAGAAAACATATTGCGAACAAAATTGCTGGCAAGTTCTGTCCGAATAAGTGTCGATTTTAGACCAGCACTCGCCTTTCACATAGTCTTTTGATGTTGCCAAGTTACTACATGATTGACTACACGAATAGGTACCATAATCACCATAATTAGAAAGGAGCGTATATGACCCAGTTGAACCTGCTGTCACTGGTGGAGTGCTTTGTGCAGACGCTATCCCAGAAAAAAGTATGATTCCAATTGCGAATATTGTTAAAACCATTTTCATAAAATCAATTCCCGAAACTGTAAAGAGTAAGATTTTTCCCGACAGGATCGACTAGGACATCTGCAAAACTATATGTCGCATTATTCGGTCCCCGGACAGGATTGGTTAAAATCAGAGATATAAACCAATATGGCCGTGCTGTCTGGTTCTCATCCAGCGAAATTGTTTTTTGGTCTATTCTTGTAACATCACCTTTAAAATTAGCCAGCACCAGTGCAACAGCCTCAACGCAACTTGTTTCTTCCAACGGCTCGGTGAAATCGTCGCATGTCTTCAGGCTTTCTCCTGGCGGAATGTTGATTGCCGGGACAGTTTGCTCCACAACCGTGGTTTCTGCCCTTTCTGTTGCAGTTGGCGTCCAGAACGCTATCAACAAGCCGATTGCAATTGTTATCATAACCGCAGTGACTATCGCAGGAGTTTCCCAATCAGTTGGTCTTTTGCTGCCCACGTCCTTTATCGCCTCAGTTATAGATTTATTTATCTCATCCAGCGAATATCCAAGAATTTTCAACTCATTTCTGATTTGGTTCACAGTGATGTTCTCCTTCAATTTAGTCTCAATCAGTTTTTCTAGGCTGCTTCGTGGCATTTTACTTGAAATTAATTCTGTTTTCCTTGAATAAAAACAATGCGACAGACGCCAGAGCTATTATCTGCAAAAATCCAGCCAGCCCAAATTCCGGCAAGCTAAACTTTTTCGACTTGACAGATATAGCTGGTATGTCCACAGAATGGGACAAATCACCTGCACGATATATCTTGATCGATAAAATATTGGTGTTCTCTGTTAGTGTGCGGATATTTGAAAACAAAGAAAGAGTTTCTCCTGGTGAAAGAGGTTGGGTGTTTATTGCGGGGTTGGTTATTTCAATTTCGTTAGGCGAAGCTGCTGTAATTGACAGTTGATAGGATTCCGTGGTTGATCCCGAGTTTTTAATATCGATTTGAATAGAAGTGAATTTGCCCACTGTTGTAACGATGCTTTCCGGCGATCTGTGCTCAACTTGATGAGACGCATAAGCAGTTTGCGCAAACAAAATTAAGAATGCCAGCGAAACAATATAGAGTCTCATGATTATTATTAGATTCCCGAAATTTATTACCTTCTCTTTCTAACTCTCGACGGCGTTATCGCAAATTTTCTAATGAACAAGAAATAAACTGCGCCAGCCAGAATCATGATCTGTATCAAACCCGGCAGTTCAAACTCTGGCAATGCGAAAAATCCCGGCTCCAATTGCACTTTCAAAGTCTGGCTCTTGGGAGATGCACCAGATGTTATTGTTATGTCCAGTTTACCGTTTGTGTCAACCAAAGGCGTCACCGAAGTGGTCGCGCTCACAGTTTTGCCGGGTCCTATTAATCCAGTTGTTATCGTGCTTGGAGTTGCGTCTACAGCATTCGGCGGTGTCAGTGTTATAGTATAACTGTCAGGAATCAGTCCTTTGTTCGATATGTCAATCTTCAATTCAACCGCCTTCCCAACAGTCGTTGTTATTTTATTCGAAGTTCTGGCATCAAAATCTGCGGGAGTGAAATCATTGCTGGTTCTTGTCTTTAAAGCCGAGTTCGCTGGATCGTAGAATAAACAAATTATTCTGTTTGTTGTCGAGAAGTCATACGCTGGCGATAAGACACTGCAACTACCCTTCTTCACATCACCTGTCTGCGGTGCATCGTATGGCAGGCACGCCTTGCCTTGCACTTGGCTGCAGTCCTGAATTTCCGGATCACAATTTAACCCGCATTTGACTTTCATTTCCCTTGCGGGATTGTCATCAGGATAGAAAGCCTCCCAATCTGTTGTAAACGCCGAAGTATCGCCTGAAAAACCAAAGAATCCTATATGCGGTGATTGAGGCGGAACGCCTGACGGATTTGTCGTGAACGACGGGTCAACAGTAAGCGAACCGACTTTGAAATCGAATGATAAAGTGCAGCTTCTTCCCGGCCTGCTTTTCACGAACACTTTGAACACATTCGAATCACTTCCGCTCGTCAACGGCAGATTGTGAGGATATGTCAGTTTAGTTCCCGCAGGCGGGTTGCTGCTTGATGTGTAAATCCCGCTCTGGCTGTCGCATGATTCGGCGCTGAATAAAGATATAGAGGGTACGGCGTATGTTATTGAAGGCCCGCAATTTGTCGAACGTTCCTGCACAGTTATATCCCATGTGTATGATGTTCCTTTGTAAGTGTTGCTTTTTGGAAGATTCTTCAATGATAATAGGTATGAACATTGCGGCAATATCACTGTCACACTTCCCGAAAGTGATGTCAGAGCAAAGTCTTTTGTAGTTGTTTGTCCTGCAGTTATTGTCACGCTGTTGGATTGTGTATTGTATCCCGATGCGGTCGCTGTTGCAGTGTACGCTCCCGCTGGTATATTTTCAATGGCGTACTTGCCTTGGGTGTCAGTTTGTACGCTTGAAAAAACAAGACCTGTCGGCAAGACAAGATTTATTATCGTGCCTGATATTGGCGCTTTTGTGATGGTGTCCGTAACAGTTCCTGTCAGAGTTCCCGGATTTACGATAACTTCGTTAACTGTTAAGGACAGTTC
This sequence comes from uncultured archaeon, assembly GCA_964645905.1. Taxonomy (GTDB): domain Archaea; phylum Aenigmatarchaeota; class Aenigmatarchaeia; order CG10238-14; family SCSR01; genus JACOWB01. The sequence goes on along the minus strand of CAZYBR010000005.1, from coordinate 22,170 downwards.
GATTGGATGCGAGAGGGAGCCGCTGGTCCCAATTATTTTTATTTTATAATTTCCTGCAGGTGTTGAAGATTTTGTGTTTGCGCCAAATGTGACTTGAGATGTCCCGTCAGCAGCTAGGGATGCGACTGCTTGGTCAAATATGCATGATGCATCTATTGGACATGGACCATCAACTGCCAACTTGACAGTGCCGTCAAATTTGTTTATTGATTGGAGATTAATTTTATAAGTTGTAGATTCGCCTTGTGTTATTGTCCGTGACGACGGCGTAGAAGAAATTTGGAAATCAGGTTCATCCTTCACGACCAAAGTAAATGTAGTGTCGTGTTTCAGTCCTTTTCCAGTGTCGCCGGAAATAATTATGTTATATGTTCCTGCTGCTATGGTAGTTGATGTAGAAATTGTTATATCTGAACCGCAAGTTGGTTCTGGTTTGCACGAAATCGCCGGGGAGCATGATATACCGGCGGGTCTATTTGAACAGGATATGGTCAAAAGCTCTGCTGGGCTTTCAGTCGAGGTCGCAGTCACAGTCGCATGAAATTTTGTTGATCCGCCTTTTGCAACGACATCCGAAGATTTGTCTAAATCGATGATGAAGTCAAATGGTTTGCATGTGCTAGTTTCCCGCCACTGTTTATTACAGCAGGAATATGCAACGCCATTCGCGGATTTATGGTCTCCCTGCTTGGTGCATTGCTCCCATTTATCATTCCCTGCAGAATACGATACCGAAGCAAATGCTGCGAATATGAACAATAAAGTTAAAACAAACGCAAGGGGTTTCAGTTTCTCCATATAATAATTTGTCTTGCACGCAACATAAAGTTATTTTCTACCGGGTTTCTTTCCAGATTTAAAATCGCGATAGATTATATATGCCCAAGCAAAGGCTCCTGCAGCAAGCAACAGCGCAATGCCGTCAAAATTAATTCCAGTCGGCCCAGCATAAACCCATTTGTCGTTAGGTCCGGCATAAACCAAAGCGGTCAGTAGGTAGGTGAACAAGAAAAACGACAGATATTTCATAATTAATTTATGGTGAACTAGAGTATAAACTTTATACCTCAGAAAACCGAATTCAAGATTAATACTAGTGCTAATGAGTTATCTTTATAGGAAATTCCACTTCTTTTCTTTTACTGAATCCGACTATAGTAAATCCAACTATCTTTTTAGATTTAGGGTCAACCCTCTCTATTACGCCGTTCTCAATTTCCCTTCCTATAGCCTTCATAGGTTTCCCTAGAGAAACGTACAATACGTCGGCATCCTTATCATAGCTCATCATCATTCTCATATACAATCTCCCTATCAGTTTCTCTTATTTCACCTGTGAAATAACTAGTAATAATAAATCCTTCTGAATTTAAATGCTTGATTATGACGTGCAAGAATTTTCGACTAACAGGTGTCTTTTGGAAGAGTTTATAGTAGTTATGGTTATCTTTTTGTTTATCATAAAGGATCTTATCCGCGTTTCTTAAAGTTTCTATAATTTTATTTTCTTGATTTGACATTTCTGGGTGGTGAAGCAAAATATGAAACCATTGAGCATCTGTTAGTCTGATTTTTTTGTTGAGTTTGTCTATAACTTCGAAAATTATCATATTCTATAATTAAGTTCACTATGAATAAACTTTATACCTCAGAAAACCGAATTCTAATAAGATGGCAGACTCTATCAGGCAGTTCATAGCTAGAAGATTGAAGGAAAATGTCCCTCTGTCCGATATCAGGGAGGATTTGAAGAAGAAAGGCTACGGCATCGAGGCCATAAACAAGGCTGTCCGGGAGGCTATCGGCAATGTTGACAAAAGTTTGTCGAGCACAGCGACCGTGCAGATAGTAGTTCTTATCATTGGTGTTGCGATAGCGATTGGTGCGGGCGTATATCTTACCGCAGGATACAAAACTTCACAAGCAACGCCTGTCTCAGACGGTTCCGTTGTCGAGGCGTGCAAAAGTTACCCGAAAGTTGCGTACGAGCTCCCATGCGAAGACGCGGCAAGTCTTGCGCTTGAAAAATACGCTGGAAAAATATTTGGAGTTGCAAAAGCCAAGTATAACTTTACTCTCGGTGAAGCGCCTAATCTCAGGCTGGAAGAAAAGGAGGTATGGTTCATTACCATAGTTCTTGACAAAACTCTTGAGACGAATTTGGTCAATACGGATTTCGTGAATTTTGTGGTTGATGTGAAAAACAAGAACCTGTATACGGTAACCTTCAGATGATTGCATGAAAAACAAATTAATCCTTTCATCAACTTTCCTCTTTGTGCTGGCAGTTTCAATACAATTTGTAGCGGCGGCGATAAGCGGTTCTTCCAGCCAAGGGACTGTATACTACACCACATCTGTATGGGAGTGGTGCGGTTATTCCGCGTCAGGCAGCATTGACGGGTATTGTTGGGACGCATCAAGAAGTGTCTCGGCTACATGCACTGCCGGCAATGTTAAATACACGTGGTCAGGGTTCAGTGATAGTTATCTAACATCGACTTGGAAAGGCGAATGCATCCAGACATGCACACCTAGCTGGGATTGTAGTGGATGGTCATCATGCATTACAAGCAACGAATGTTCTACCTCCGCCAGTGGAACCCAATCAAGAGCATGCTACGACTCGAACAACTGCGGCACAACATCAGGCAAGCCAGCCGAATCACAATCATGCACGATATCAAGAAATACAGAAGGGAATGCATGCAGTACAGTAACAGGTTTGTCGGGAACATGCCAGTCTGGTTCATGCGTCGCTGAAACATGCACGGGAACGCAGCCATCTCAGAGTCTTCAATTGTCCAACGGATGCCAATTGACCATATCCGCTTTAGGGTGGACAAATAATAACAACGGAGGGGGCAAGTACAAAAGTTCAACTGTAGGAGCCGATTCAATAAAAACTGTTTATGTTGATGCAGGCAAGTCAAGCTGTGCGGGAACACTGGACGTGGGTGTACGCTTCAACACATTATCTAGTTCAGGTTTCAGTGTGTCAGGTGCTGCATCAAGGATCAGCTCTGGCGGACCCGCACTTTCATACGGACATGTTCTGAATGTCAATTCAAATAACTGCAAGGTTCTGGCAGTAGGCGGGTGTGCCCAGCAATGCCCAACACTGTCTACTGATAAGCGCAACGCCCAATTCTTGAGAACGGAATCTATCGCAAGCTACCTTCCCGTCGATTATACTGTCGGGGAATGCCTGACAAATTCCGATTGCTCGTCCAAAGGATCCGGATATACATGCGACGCGACAAACAAATGCAAGCTGACTACATTGCAACCGCCAACACTAACTCAGCCTTCGGATGCATCTTCTCTGACAACCATAACCCCGACATTGACATGGGACAGAAATACAAACAACCCCGCCAATGCAGATTATTACCAATGGTATGTTAGAACTGCAGGCGAGCCACGTTCCACAGCATCATTGGCAGGCAGAGGGGGGTCAACATCAAGCACGTCATCTCAAGTGTCAGTTACTGTATCTTCCGGAAAATTATCGTACGGGACAACTTATTATTGGAGTGTTGCCCAGTGCACGTCATTAACAGCATGCAGTGACTATGCTCCAGAAAAGAGCTTTACACCTGCATCATCATGCACTTACGGCACATGCTCTGAACCGAAGACATTGGGGACGCTGGATAATTACGGCAATGGGGTATCGGCAAGCACTTGCACGCTGACTTCTGCGAAGCAAAACGACATGTTCAAGATCTCTGTAAAGAAAGCTGGTTATGCCATAGTTTCCGTTACCAATTATCCAACTGTCGGGATTGACGGCATGTTCAAGTATAACACTGTGGCATTTGCTGGCCAGTCTAATGTGGATTCCGGCAAGAAGATTAGCTTTGCTTCCAACCTGCCGAGCATATCGGGTTCGGGCAGCTTCTGCACAGGCGATGTGCTGACAGCATCAGATAGCGCCGGCAAATACAGCTTCCCGGTGACCGCAGGCAGCTATAATCTTGTTTTGACATGGGGCGGCGGAACCGGCAGCGGAGACGTGAATGTCAAGCTGGGCGAATGCATACTGAATTCCGATTGTTCCAAATACGGAAGTGGCACAACCTGCGATTTGGTGACAAACAAATGCAACATACAGTGCGATCCGAACAGAAGCAATGCGGATGGCACCAATTCTGCGTGCCCTTCAGACAAGAAGTACTGCTCTTTCTTGGACAGCAAGTGCCATGAGTGCTTGAATAATGATGCTAGCGGGACTAGTTCGCAGTGTCCTAGTGACAGGCCGAAATGCGAGACTGACAGCTCGAAGAGCAGTTATTTGAGTTGCGTGAGTGTGGAATGCACGAGCAACAATGATTTGAATGGGGATGGTATTGATAATGATCAGTGCAGGAGTTTGGGTACTTCTGGAGTTAAATGCGCACCCCCTCTGGGAAATGACCCGAATAGAATTGCACGATGTGATACTGTGGCCAAGACATGTAGCGTATGCGGTCCGTGTGTAACCAATTCAGATTGTGGCAATAGTTATTGTTGTCCTGGAGAAGGGTTGTCCACTACAGGCAACCCTGGACCAGCTGATACAAGTCTTACTAGACAATGTTATTCAGTAGGGGTATATACGAACACACAATACTTGTGTAAAGCAGGATAATTCAATTAAACTCGTATGGGTCATATGTTTTCCCGTCTGGACCGTACAAAACAATATTAGGTTTGTTAAGTGCACCTTCGTAAGCTCTGAAGAATGCACTCCTGTCCATCCATATGTGAAATAGTTTTTCTCCAGTCTTAATTCCGAGTTCGGTATGCGTGCCTATTTTTTCATCGGGGTAATTGGTTCCAGTTTTGTTTGGATATTTCGCTCTGATAGAGTATCCAGCCAACGGTGGATCAAAAAGTCGGGTAACAAGTACACCAAATTGGTCGGCAGATTGTTCTCCAACTTTAAAAATACTATACCCATTAATAAACAATGGTACATCCTCTCCTCTCCTTTTCATTTCTTCCACGACCTTTTCGAAACTATTATAATTATCCACCCACGCAGGTGCGCCGACACTCACACTGTTTAAAGCTCTTATGTAATTATTATACCCAGTGCCATCAACAGTGCCTTTACTATTGTAATCTTTCATTACTTTTTCGGCCAGCCACTTCTGTGGAGACATTCCTAGTTCCGAATCATCTGTCACATTCTTTATTCCAATATTCAATCCCACCTCATCAGCATTGTACGTCCCTCCAAGTCTAGCCATGACTTTCTTAATGTCAACACTTCTCAACTCCCTAGGCATAATTATCTGTCTCAAATCATTCTCGCTGTAAACACTAACATCTATCTTATAATTCCCCTTCTCATCCACACCACATAGCACAGGAACTACAAATCCCACAGCCTTGCTGATGTATTCCCATGCCCTGCTGTCCCTGTCCAATCCATTGTTGTAAACATCGTCCCTTATCTGCAGTACTGCAGCGTTTGGAACTCTTCTATGCTGCTCGTCCTTGTTGCAGGCGTCTATCTCAGGAACATTCTTGTGCAATTCTTGCATTATTGCTGTTTCCCGCGAAACGGGCGTTGGTGCCTCTGGAGTAGGCGTGTTTGGCTTCTGTATTATGATTGGCGTAGGTGTTGATGTTTCTGTCGGAACAACCACGATAGGAGCTTCCTTGGTGGGCGTTGCTTCCAATGTAGGTGTAGGAGGTTCAAGTGTGGGCGCAGGGGTATATGTAGGCTCAGGCGTGCTAAAGATTACGCTAGGAATCCCCGTGGGCCTTGGCTCAGCCCCCCTTGTAATAGGCACGGGCTCCCTTGGAGGATTATAGCTTCCCCTCTCCAAATAAAGATAACCACCCACGCCAGCGCCAGTGACAGCTAAAGCCAAACCAGCTAAAATAGGATTGCGGTGCCTGCTGACATAATCCCCAAGCCTTCCCATTATGGAATTTCCCATTCCGGCATGTCTATCGACAGTGCCTTTTCCAATAACCATATGCACCACTGACTGCTAATAGACTATAGCCGCAGCTTCCATATAAGCTTTTCTATCCTATACTACTCATTAGTGACAGATATTATAAGAAAGATTATAATATGAAGTTTATTACAAAAGAAAATAATTTAATTGATATGGGATTTGAAATTTACCTTGACACAAACATGATTTTACCCTATTTCATAAATTTGATACAAAACAAGCCACAACCAAAAGTTTTCAACTATCTGTATAATGTTAAGAAAAGATTTCGTTATTTCGTTTCCAACTTAACTAAAGTCGAAGTTTTTAGAAAACTACACAGTGAGCATAGTATCGATGAAAAAGAATGCTATCACCTTTGGAATTTATTTAAAGAAGCGCTTTTTATAACCGAATTGGAGATGAGAGAAGTTAATTTGGAAGTGATTGCTAAGCTTGTTGTGCAGCGTCCCTCTACAAGAGGCATGATAATAAACATAATACACTTGTTATTTGCAAAGCACAATAATCTTACTGTGTTGACTGGTGACAAGCCATTAAAAGACAGGTTTAAAATATTCTATACAGATGTCTTGGATTACGAAGAATTCAAAAAACTTTAGCGTTTCAGTATTTTTCGACTTTCTCTAACAGCCTCTTCTAAACTAATCTCCCTTTTCGGGACTATAGCCTTTAGCTTATTCCCATTCATTTTCACTGTTTCAATTTCAAAATCTTCTCTTCTCATACAATACATTACACATTTCTTATATTTAAAGACGGCGAAAAGATTGTAAATGTAATTTGCAGGGAGTCTAAGAACAAAATGCTACGTGATCAGGCATTAATTGTTTTAGGAGATTTTATCAAGAAGCAAAATATACAAATAGTTACGATCTCGGGAGATGATATCAATCTATTCCATGAACTGAGGGAACTGGATTACAAATCAGATGAACCCGAATTACTTTCTTTAGCTACAGCAATAAACAAGAAAGCACATGTTTTCACGACATTCGACGAAGATTTGTTAAATAGCGCACCGTTGTTCAAACAGAAATATGGGATTAAAGTAAGAAAACCTATTTAGGCTTTTTATAAGGATAAAAATGACTACCAGTACTTCTAGCCAACTCAATCATCTTGTTCCATTCTCTTTCTAACTCAGAATTTTCAAATCTCCCGTCTTTCGCATTTTTCATAAAAACAATAGTTCGTTCAAGTATATAAAAGTTCATCCAAATGAAGCTTTGTTTAAGTAATAGCCTCTGTTTAAGTATTCTTGAAAGTGTTTAAAAGTCAATTACCTTTTCCTCCCCATTTTCTCCATCCAAAGACTCATATTAATATCCAAAATATCTCGCAATAAGATAGCCTGCCAACACAAATATTACCCATGCCACAAGCTGTAAAGGAATAATTTTTATGGCTAATTCTTTATGTTTACCAGTTAGATAGTTATAAACATGTCCAGATTCCATAATCAATGGAGAAAAAATTATCAATATTAAACTTGGTTTCCCCAAACCATATCCCAATACCGTAAATCCAATAAAGTGAAGCAAATGGTTAATCGCTCCTTGATGAAAATCATCCAAGAAAAATAGTAAAAAGTGTTTTTTCATTTATATCCTATATTTTATATCTTTTAAGCAATAATAAATTTGATACTACTGAAATAGTTTTCGGTAACAGAATTGACGAATTGTGTACATCCGCAGACTTCTGTTTAAGTAATATGCCTCAAAAAGTATTATTTAAACAAAGCCTCCAAATGATAAATTAATTCTTGACAGTGTCAATCTTAATAGCTCCAACAGCGCCTTTGCCAATATTATCAACAACCGTGTGCACCACTGACTGCTAATAGACTATAGCCGCAACTCCCATATAAGCTTTGTGGTAATGTTGTTACTAAATAGTCAGAAATAATGTAATCTTGCTTACTGTTATTTAATTAGATTTCTATTATACCTTTGCTATTAGCACTTATACATGCTAATCTTGAACCTTTAAACTTATAGGCATGCTTTGCTTGACTCACTCCACTTTCAACTGCAATTATAGTAAGATCATTATCAATAATGCCTTCCTTGTACAAGTCCTTAAACCATTTCATATAAGTTTCCCGTCTTTCGGTTTCTGAATGAAAACAGTTGGAGCATGAATGCAAAATCATATCGATGACACCACCTTTATAATATTTTGTTATCATAGGAAACTCATTACAAATAACGGGAAGTACTCTGTGTCCAAAGATATCAAAACTTACTAAAGATTTTAATGCTGCTTTGAACCCAGCTTCTTTGACAGCTTGATATACAGATTTGTAAGGTTCCAAAGACAAATATATTGGACCAACTCTTTTTTCTGCATTTAAAACTTCATTGGCCAATTCTTCGCCTACTAATATTCTCGCAGAGGTAACTAAATCTTTAACGTAAAAAGCACCGTAAACGAATTTCCTTCTCCTATGAATAATTCTACCATCTGAAATAACGGGAAGAGAAGGCATGTAAAACCCGCCGCAGTCTTCAAGTAGTGTACTTAGAAAGTAAAATCTCCCTTTGAGGGACAACACGTACTTGAGAAATCTTCCAACATCGTTGTTTCCAGACATCGTATCTAAGTTAAATGCGTAGAAATCAATCCCTCGTGAAGAATTATCAATCCCGTAAGTATCAATAAGACTATTTTCTGAAGTAAGGAAAATATCTTCCGCTTTTGTAACTTGTCGCGTCAGATATTTTATATTTGGTGACCTGCTTTGACTGATTGCAGCTGTAATTTTCATGGGCAACTCCTCACCACAATAGCATCAGATTCAAAGATTTTTGCATACAAAGTTTTTCTATTTCTTTTAAGTGTTTCACCACTTACAACAAGATCTGCGAGTGGATAATCATAAATTTCGGCTGCACCATGGACATTTCTGATTGCTGGGGTATAACCCCTAGTTCTAAGAGCTACTGACGTTATGTTGGGAAATTCCGTAACTACTTTATCATCGAACGCTTTCTCTCCCAAGTCTTCAGGTAAAATAAGACAAAAATCACATTTGCTGCCTCCTATGCGTTCTAGTTCAAGCGGTATACCGATTCTTTTTGCATAAGAATTGAACTCGCCGATTTCTGGTATGTGCTCAAATTCGTATCTTCCTGTGAGGTATTCAAGAAGATTATTATACCCTATTACACATTCTGTTGCCCAACCTCCTGTTATTAAATCTATCATATCCCTATAGCTTGTATACACCTTTTCTAAATAACTTATCTTAGATGCGTGGTTTTCCCCAGGCTCATTAAGTCTTCTTTCATATCCGCGAACACCTGGTTCTTGTACAAGTAGAATTTTCTTATGTTTTTTTGGAGTTTCTATAATTTCAAGTAATTTCTCAGGCTTGTATCTTTCTTGTGTTCTGTTTTTCATATCTCTTAGAGTAACTATTCCATTGGCTTCTTCTTCCTGACCCCTAATAACTACAAATTCTGCGTCATTCTTAGCTGCATTTCCTATCTCTCTGCTGAGTGAAGAGGGAGAACTTATATTTCTAGTTTTTACAACACCGTCTGGTAGACCAAGCTCTAATCCAGCCATATTTTCAATTTTATAATTTAGAACAACAATGGATCCGATTGAATATACCCTTGATTTACCTTCTCTGTAAACTACGGAATTTCTTGTATAATCATTTTGTATTTGTGTCATAACATTTTGATTTTTAGATCTTATCTTAATGGGAACACTTACATATTTTTCACCGTCTTTTATAAAATCAAAAACTTCAACATTATCATAAATAAGTCGAGAAGCTGTAAGAAAATCATTGGTCATGTGGTCTATAAATGGATTTCTGTTAGTTCTTCTTACTAAAACTGGGTAATTGGAATAATGAGGCAATGAAATTTCAGATGACGCAAGATTAATTTTTCCAATAGATTCAATGTCAAGAGCCTTCAATCTTGTATACGGCCATCCATCTTCTCCTACGTCCCCCTTAAATTCGTCTTCTGCTAAAGGCGATACATTTCCAAACCCAACGACACCGGCTCCAAGATTCAATCCACTATGAACAGAGTACATAAGCTTCGTATCAAAATCTACAAATTCATTATAAAGCAATCGAACAGTCTTCTCCAATGTAGGTTGAACAATCACAGTCCTACTAGAGTGCAATGAATTCTTACTCGCCAAAGGGTATATTAGGGATGGACAATATTCGACTAAACTAACTACAGTGAGATTATCGACTTCCGTTCCGGCTTCGGGCCAAACGCCCATGTTTTCAGCAAAATAAGATTGCCTTACAATCCCTATATCAACTACACCTTCTTTTAAATTGGTCATCACATCCATTTCTCTAGCTTGCTCTATATCATACCCTGTTTTTGGAAGAGCATAGCTTCTCCCAAATTTATCGTCCCACTCAATGTAATCTGCTTTTCTTAGTGTTGCTAGAGAGAAGTAACCCAAATTAGTTTTACGTGGTATTTGGAATTTTACTTTCATGCTTTCACACGTATGTTACTACGTTATAGTTTATAAATACACACAAACTCTTCTGCAGCTTTTATTAACTTTTTGTTATCTTCTGGCAGTCCTATATTTATCCTGATATAATTGCTTGGTAAATCTGAGAACTCTTCGCTAGAACCGGAAAGAACATAGATTTTTTTCTTCTTCCATAGGAATTTGTCAAAATCCCCATTTTTCATATTTAATAATATAAAATTAGTCTCAGAATCCAAAACCTTAAATCCAAAACCTCTTAATTTTTGTATCATATTTTCTCTTTCTCCTTTAACAGAATTCCACACCCTTTGATAGTAGTCTATATGATTAAGTGATTCTGTGGCAGCTATTTGTGCAAGAAAATTAACACTAGCGGGTTGCTTCAAATTAGTCAAATCATTGATTATTTTTTCATTTGAAACTATGTAACCAATTCTCAATCCAGCCAAACCGAAAGATTTAGAGAAGCTCCTTAAAACAATCAAATTTGGATACTCTTTAATTTTGTTTACAATCGTCTTTCCACAAAATTCAAAATAACATTCGTCAACGACAGTAATTACACCGCTTTGGAGAATTTTAATTATTTCTGAGTTATCTGTGTAGTTTGCCGTCGGATTATTTGGGTTGCATATCCAAACTAGTTTGGCATTTTCCTTTTTAACTGAATCTAAAATCACCTTTCCATTAAGTTCGAATTTGCTGTCTGTTAGAAAGTTTATTTTAACAGTTTTTGCATGTTGCCTTAAAGCGGCCATTTCAAATTGAGAAAACGTGGGTACAGGTATTAGTACTGTCTCCCCCTCTCTTAAGAACCGTCTTGTTATCAAATCTATAGCTTCGTCTAGCCCATTTGTAAGAAGAATGTTTTCAGGACGTATGTTTTCACCCCCAACACCAATTTTTACAATGGCTTGTAAGAGGTCGTTTCTATTGGTTTCTGGATAGAAGCTTATCCTGTCCAAATTTCTTTTTACGGCTTCGGTAACTGCATCATGTAAAGGATACCTTAATATAGAAAGATCCATTCTCAGATAGTCTTTAGGAATACTTGAGAAGGCATTTTTAGGAATATCTGTAGAAGAATCATTGCTTACTCGTATGAAGTACACCACTTTTCTTTAGCATATTCTACCTTTCTATATTTTACTGTGTTTGGTATTTAAATTACTTTCGGTAGCTTTAGCTTTGTAGAAATAATATAATTCTGTCGGATTAATCACCTTCCTGTCGGAAAATTAGAACCGAGAAAATTCGGCTCTATTCCAAGCTCAAACATCTCGTGGATTACCACGCAGATATTGTGGCAGAGTATTTCAGAGAACACGGTCTCAATTTCGAAGGGGATATTAGTATCGATAATATTAAAAATCATACTAATAAAATTGTAGATTGGGATGAAAGTATTGGTTCATACAAAACATCTGAAAGAATCCCACCCGAACTAGTTGAAATTAAATTATAAATTAACTTTTTCTAAGTTAATAAATATCAGTTATGTTCCTTCGATAAGAAATCTCTTAATAGAACCGTTTTTTCCTCCCTAGTTTCCATGTCTCTAACTTTTACAGTACCTTCTTCTATTTCTGTAGGACCTATAACAACTAGACTCTTGCTATTAAGTCTCGCTGCATCTTCTACTTGTCGCCTCAAGTTCCTTCCCATCAAATCTAAGACAGTCCTATAACCATTTCTTCTTAATGCCGTCGCTATTTCTATCGCTTTATCTTGTGATTTTGCATCAACGGATACGACGTAGTAGTCAGACCTTAGTGAGAGTTCATTTTTATCCAAAAGATTTAACCTTTCAACTGCCATAACTGTCCTGTCCAAACCGATTGCAAACCCTGTCGCAGGCATATCTACACCTCCATAAATTCCTACCAATTTGTCATACCTTCCGCCAGCACCTATGCTCCCAATTCCTAAATTCGATGTCAGAATTGATTCAAAAATTATACCTGTATAGTAATCAAATCCTCTTGCAAGACCAAGATCCAACTGGCATTTATTGTAGACACCAAATTTCTTTAGGTAATTAGAGATATCTCTTAATTCATGCAAACCCTTTTGTACACCTTCCACTTTTGGCAAGCGCTTCTCAGCTTCATTGAGTTTGTCCTCCAAGTCTCCAGAATAATTTGTTATTGCCCATACTTCGTCAACATCCTCTTTTCTAACACCAGCCAACTGAATCTCTTCGTTTATTTTTTCTATAGGAATCTTACCTTTCTTATCTATGGCTCTGACAATTTCAATAGCTCTTTCATCAGAATCTACAAAAGTCCGTGCAAAATCTTCAATAGTTCTCCTATGCCCAATTACAATTTTGTAATCAGCTAAACCTACACTGTTATAGCAGTCTATGAGACATGTTATAACTTCAGCATCTGATATAGGTTTGTCGGAACCGAAAAGCTCGGTGCCAACGTGCCATAGTTCTCTATACCTTCCAGCTTGGGGTTCCTCATATCGCCAGTTTCTATCGATATAGTAAAATTTTATTGGGCGTGCCGCAGACCCACCTAAACTTGCTGCCACCCGTGCAGCTGGGACTGTCATGTCGAACCTCAATCCTAAGTGCCGATCAGCCTTATCCTTGAATTCGTATATCTGCTCCTCAATAGACCTTCCCGACCTTGCTGCTAGGGTTTCATAATGCTCAGTAACTGGTGTCTTTAGTTCACCATAGCCGTAGCTTTCTAAAACTCTCCTCATCTTTTCAGCTACGAAATTTCTCATTTTCATGGTTTCGGGTAGAAGATCTCGCATACCTCTGACTGGTTGAAATACCATAGTAAATCAAAAAATAAGATGTGGTATAATCTATAAATGCTTTTATAATGATGAATATATTGGAGAAAATGGTCTTGCATAATAACACGCCTGATTCGCTTTTGCCAATTCTTGGCTTTGAAGATAAGACTGGCAGACGTGCAGAAGCTTTCAGATACCTCGGTAATAAGCTAGCTGAATTCTTCAGCCTCTACGGATTTAAGGAAATTGAAACACCGGTGGTAGAGAGACCTTCTACATGGGATCATCCAAGCGTTTTCCATCAAGTGGGTCCAAAAGCTCAATTTGAAGATTACTTCTTAGAGGTCTTAACATACGATGTTCTTAACCCTGTTTTATCTGATGCCGATGCGCGAAAATATGTAAATGTTTCCACAGAATTAGCACTATTACGTCCTGAGGGGACTAATCCAGTCTGCCGTTATTTGGCTAAAATGAAGTTTGAGGGCACTTATGAAAAACCTTTGAAGGTATTTTATATCTCTCCTATGTTTAGGAATGATGCTAAATCAAAATTTGCAGATATGACTAAACCAAGAGGTAGAATGTTTTATCAAGCTGGTGTAGAATTGATGGATTCATCCGATTTGATCGCGGATGCCGAGATTTGTGATATACTAAAAAGAGGCATCGATTATGTAGGATTTAAGGGAGATTCTGTTTTAAGAGTCAGTGATATAGGATTATTCGAAGGTGTCGTTGACCTTATTATGGGGACATTAGCAGAAGCCACTCCTTATTTTCAAGGGACAAATGCTAACGGTTCTGCAGTTAGAAGTGATTTGAAAAGTAAAATAGATCAGATCTCCAGTGCACGAGCAGAAGCGAACTCAGAAAAAGAAAGAACAGCTAGACAGAGTTTCGAAAGGTATTTAGGTCAAATCAGAAATCTGAGGTCCGACTGGCGTAATGCGTTAGATACTATTACAAATGCATTCGGTGGAATAGGAGAATTAGAGTATTCATCAAAGGTTTTAGTGAAATTAGACAACCCAAAAATTAACAGAGCACTGGAAAACCTAAGAACTCTAGCGACTTATTTTGAGGCGTTGGAACTGCCTTATAAATTTGATTTGGCTCTGGTACGCGGATTAGACATCTATACAGGTCCTGTCCAACAGCTCGACCTTATTTACCCCGATGGAAGAAGGGTCGTTGAAGCAGCAGGAGGAGGGCGCTATGATAATGATGTCGGCAATTTTCTAAGGGGTGTGGGTGTAAATGAAGAGGTACCATCAACTGGGTTTGCTTACGGTTTAGACCGTTTGGTGCAAGCTATGTTCGATACAGATTCTCTACCATCACGAGCAAATACTGTAACATTGTTTCTAGACGATAAGAACGCAGATGTCCTGGTGTACAGTTCTGATAAAGTAAAAGCCTTAAAAAAGGCTAGAAAGCTTAGAGAGCAGGGTGTCAGGGTAGAAGTAGATCTTTCCGGAAGAAGCAAGGATGAACTTATAGAATGCGCAAATCAAAAAGCTATTAAGTTTGAAGAAGTATAAAATCTTCAACATGTATAGAGAAATTCTACTACCTAGCGGTTTGTTCTTAGAAGGAACTGAATTCTTTACTCGCGATAGGTTAGTTAACTCTTATTATGGCTACAATGTGTCTAAGATGGATAGAGAACCCATCGATCAATTGCATGGTTTCTGGGCTGCTAAAAGAGTGCAAGAATATAATTCCGAAAGATTTGGTGAGACGGGCTATTTTTTCCCATTTATAGCTGGTGTTTTCGAGGTAATGAACGCTACAAACAGAAATGGAGTTAAGCGTGTTATCGAAGAAAATACCGTTAAGGAAAGAAAAAAGAGAGGCCTGTTTCAAGGTGCATTAAACAAGTATGGTATACAAGGTGAAGTATTAGTTACTGAGGATTTGCTAAAGGATGAGAAATATTGGATCCACTTTGATGCTCTACTTAAAGACCCGAAATTCAGCGAAGAAAATCTAATTGCAGATACTCTACATTTTTATCACGGTAATATGGATGAGTTGAATAAAGTGCTAAAGTTTGAAGAATTGTTAAATGAAATGCCAAGAGATATGATAAATATACAAACACCTTTACTTCATAAAATAGGAAATTGGAGATCAGCAATTCTGTATGTGCCGGCAGAAATTACAGAATCTGTATATTTGCAAAAGGAAAGAGGCGTAAATTTGAAGATTGGACACGCTGATGAAAGAATATATGATAAATATATTACGAGCTTAATGGATGTAGCTCACCTAAAACAACCTGTTAATCTAGAATCGAGTCGTTTAGAACCAGATGTTGTTACGCCCTATATTGAAATGCACAGGAGAAGAAATAAAATAAGAATATTTTTCAATGATAGTGAACAAGATATCCGAGAAAAAATAAAGTCTCTTCCAGTTGAGGAATATGATTTCACAATTTATAGAGATGTGGGTGAAAGGGCAAAAGAAGCTAGTGAGGTTTTAAACCCATTTTTGGAAAAAACCATATTCGCTGTGGAATCGGCTAGATGTTTGGGGAGGACACCTGTGAATGTAAGTGGTTATAAGGTAACCAATGGGTTAGATGTTGTAGAATTATATAGGAATGGAAAGATTTCTATACGAGATTTGCATACACAGCTTCCTACTCTTGTGGCAGAGCAAATTACAAATGTATTTCCCTATGGGTAAAGATTAATAACGTAATTATAATATAAAGTGTTTGGTACAATGCATTCTAGAGAAAAGATATATGTTGATGGGAAAGCGTTAAATCTTAAAATAAAAATACCTACTGGTTCTTCTAAAGTTGTTGTAGCATGCCATGGCTATAGAAGTAACTCAAATAATGAAAAAATAATTGAGCTGGAAAAAAGTTTGTTTGCAGATGGTATAGGAATGTTAAAAGCGACATTTCCTTCTGATTTGTATTCTGGTAGCATAGCAGAATTTTGGGTAGATGCATTGAATGCAGAATTAAGATTTTTAACAGGAATGTACGGGGTTGACGCTATAGGTTTATTTGGTATTAGTCGAGGTGGGTCCACAGTACTTCGTGTGGCATCAACTAATACTAGCTCGAATATAAAAGCAGTTGTATCAGTATCATCTCCTTATGAGACTGTACTAGCTAACTGTTCGAATCGAAATAGAATTAGTAACTTACTCGTGATTCACGGGCTTAAAGATGAAGCGGTAAACTACGAAAACGCAAATCAAATATATAGACTTGCAAAAGAACCGAAGAAATTAATTTTGATAGACGGCGCAGATCATCGATTTTCAAATCCGAAACAAAGATCGATGGTAGTTGATAAAGCAGCCGAATGGTTTAATCGATATTTGTGAGAAATACTGCCTAACTTGGTGGTTTGTCACTAAATGATGACAGATATTATAAGAAAGTTTGTAATTATCATCCCGGTTTTACATGCCTTCTTAATTGGAGCATAATCTCTTTTATGTCCTTCAAACCTTTCATTGCTTCTTCTTTTGTTATTACAGCACCATAATAGTTTATCGAATTTCTTATCCGTCTGTACCTGTCAAAACCATCAGCTAATAAATCTTCATTCAAAATTTCTTTCAAAAAACTCGTTATGCATTCATGTGAATAAACTTTATACCCCTTTATGGCAAGGATAGCTTCGCAGACTTCTCGAAGAGACTCATACACATCTGCAAGAATTATAGGAGCGTTGGAATCGTCTATGACAATCTTCTCTACGAATATGATTCTGCGTTCAGACATTCTAAGAAGAGATTCTGCCAATTCTTTGTCTTTAGTTGATTTTCTTGCTACATCTTTGCGAATACAATCTTCCCACAGCATTATAAAACCTTTATGAAACCGGAAATTTTCACACCATTCAGGATATTGTTCACAAGATTTGGATTTTGCCTCTTTGTATTTCGAAATTCATTTTCACCCATCGAAATCAGTTGGATTCTTCTATTCAATTTCTTTTCGAATGCTTCTAAATTTGTGCTTTTTTTAGTTTCACTCAGAATGAACAAATCAATGTCGCTATTCTTTGAATCTTCACCTTTACCAACAGATCCAAATAGGACCATCGCCGGGTAAGCGAATTCTTTATTCAAAAATTCAATCAGCCCAGAATCTATAATTTTCAAGACAGAGTAAGTTTTCTTCAGTTCCTTGAAAACAGGATCGTCGACATTCGCTTGAAACAGCACTAGATTCCTTTCAGCGTTTCTTAATATTAGATTCTTCTTGACTAGATAATCCGTTCTTTTTTTAGCAGTCGCTGGAGATACCATTAAAATTTTGGAAAGCTGCCTTAAGTGAATTCTTCTATTGGGCTCTTGGAAAAAAGGTATTAAAGTGTCCATATATTCGAACATATGTTTATTTTTGTGAACGATTGTTTATAAATCTATGTGTTCTATGAGCTTTGTAGGAATAATCTAATTCTGTCGGATTAACCACCTCCTGTCGGAATAATGGCATTTATCCTACAAAGCTTTAGCATATTTTCTAGGTTGGAAGAATTCTCGGAAAAAAATTGATTTATACTTAGGTACGAACTAATGATTTTATGTGCAGTCGGATGTGCAAACCTCAGAAAGCTAGAGAACTTAAAAATTACATATGCGACAATTTGCCAAAGTTTGTCCCGAAGCCAAATGGATGTAAATAATCGTCAAGGCATTGTTATAAGAAATTTTATAATAACCTGATTACTTTCTCTTTTTGCGCGGTATGAAGTCTATCCTGTCTACTATGAGCTCCCCTATGACGGCAAATATCACTGCGAACAATGTCACAATCCCGAGCGTCCTCAAGGTTATCGATGCGCCGGTCGAGAGCTTGACGACAAGCAGGTCTTCAGCCATCCCCATTATCACGCCGAAAATAAGGAATTCCAGGAATATCTCCAATCTTCTCGGATCCATAGAATAATTTTAGGTTCTGATTGTATTATCCTTTTCGTCGATGTCGAATTTCATGCCAAGGATTTGCTGAGCCGCGAGCATGTTTGTCCCGCAATGCTCTGTTATTTCTTCGACTTTTATTTCAGAGCCTTTGGCAAGCGCAATGAACGGAATGATCTGGTCTCCCATCCATTTGTCAAACGGGGCCTTGGATTTCAAAGACTCTATCAATTCAACCGCGGCTTCTTCGCCGACCTTTTCAGCGGATTTTTTTATTTCACCAATTGTGTCCGCGCCCAGAATGGAATTTCTGCAATCAGCCCATAATGTGATCGATGTCCCAGGCGATGATGTCTCCGCGATTTTCTTTTCAATCTGCGCGCCAGAAAAATCATTTTTAATGAGAATGTTCCTGGAGCTGCTTGCCTGCCTTTTTGCTATGTCTTCCGGCAGAGATCCTGCTACGGATATGCCATTGACCGATGCCACATCTCCTCTCTCCAATAATCTGATCGGATCTAATTTTTTTACAGGATGAAAAGTTATCCTGACTCGCCCTTGGCCTTTTGGATAGAATCCTTCCTTCATAATTTCGATTTCCGGCATAGGCACGCCGAGCCTGGTTAACATAGGAAGTGTGACATGCTGCATGTATTGGATTGTCGGTGCGCCTAAGCCTGCGGTCCCCCCGATTACATCTAAAGTCACATCATCATCAGCAAAAATCAACAATGGAAGCAGAGTTTGCAATAACAATCCTATGGAACCGGCAGTACCGATGTCGATTTCTCTGTTTTTTATGTTGTGCGAGTGCGGAGTGAATTCAACTTCCGTAGAATTTAGTTCCAACCCCTTTATGTCCGCATCAGTAAATTCGCCAGCTACCTTGATGCCTGTTAAGTGTTGGGATTTTAATCCAGGCTGCGGTCTGTTTTTACGTATGTTGACAATTCTCACAGGCTTGAGCAATAGAGCAGAAAGACCTATAGATGTTCGCAAAATCTGTCCGCCAGCTTCTCCGATAGAGCCGTCAATTGTTATCATGAAATCTAAATTCTTTTGGGGATTTATAAGTTGTCAGAAATTTTTATTCTTGATATTATACGGGAGGCCGCCGCAATTATTGTAACTAGACCGGTAAATTAACTGTTCAAACACGAATTTCTCCACGAAATATTTTAGCGCAAGTATCTTCACCGTGTCTTCGTCCAGCGAGCCACATTTTTGTATGGCCTAAAAAATATGGCTGAGCGCTATGATTACTGGCTTCCTTTATAAGACGTTCAGCATAAGCCACATTAAGGCCGTTTGCATAACGAGATACGCCATCATATAGTGCCATTACACCTGCCAACTCTACAGGACACTTCCTCATAGCGGGTCTCTCTGGTAGCATACAATACGTAAGTGCTAAACGCTTTGTATGAGGGTGAAGAAAAGGTGTATCAAGACCAAACCATCTTCCTAAAGCTTCATATGCAACAGCTTCTGCCAGTCCTTCGTTATTTAATCTTCGTTTCGTTACAGGAGATTTATTTCTATATGCCAATAGATGTGTAATCTCATGTGCAATTAATAAAGGATCCGTGCTTTTTACGATTATTCTATCTTTCAAAGGGCTGTAATGTCCACTACTAGAAAAAAGTACAGAAGTGTAAGCTACTACCGGTACAGTTAAAGGGGCTAACATTAAAATAGGCAATTCGTATCTTAGAGGATTTCCCCATAATGTATCCTTTATTCTCCTTGACTTTCCGTTTCCATAGTTGATATCTACTTCTATTCTCCTTTCAATACCTTCAAGATAGTCTTGTGGAAGCTTGAATCCCAATACATCACCTACACCACAAGCCACTTGAGTTAAGGAGGGTTTCGGTGGCTTAAATGAATATACAGTACACTCTCTGAGCGCAGGACCAGTTTGTTGTGCTGGAGCTTGTGGTTTCTTATTTCTTATTTTAGGTCTTTGTGACCACAATTCCTGCAACATTTTATGAGCTTCTGCCCTATCCATAATCATAATAATTCACTACTCATAAGTAAGTAATATACTTTATAAAGATATGTGATGTAGAGCACATATCTGCCAGCGGCGGTCTCCCTAGCTCTTACTCCTGGCACTGAAACTCTCCTCGCTTCGCTCAGTCGCCTCTGATGAGGTCTGGCAACAGCAATTTCAAGGAAAATTGCGATTTTCCCAAATCTTTAGATATTTTATCAAGAATTAATTTGGCAAAGATTTGAAACTGCATACGTTAAACGGTGTTGGATATTGTTACACGTGTAACACCAGCAAAAATTCCAGATTTGGTACCGTTTCATAACCCAGCACCAAACAATCCCAGCAAAAGTATTCCAACAAAGCTGAAGATGAATGAGTAAATGAAGACTATATGTGGCCTGTATTTTACGACATTCCAAAGAATTGCGGCTATAAGCTCGGTCGGCACAGGTAATGAGGTAAGAACGCCCGCCAGTGCGGGGACAAATATCTTCACCCACCTGTTTTTCATTACCTTATGAGACAGGATTATCTCGAACCGTGAAACCTCGATTTTGAAAGCTTCGGATAGTGTGTATCTTATTTCATCAAGTATGCGATGCTTCACAATAAAGTAAAGCGCAAGATTGGAAAGCGCGGCGAACACTGCCGCTATGAGCGCCATTAAAAATGGGTTCAGCTGTTTTGCTAGGAAAAATAACCCCGCTGCTGCAGGCGTGGTTGTGAATCCGATGGCGAATAAGGCTCCTAAGATGGCCGCGCTCACATAACCAAAGTTGCCTAAAAGTGAAACTCCTAATTCAACCAGCCCGCTTCTTACAAGATAGTAAGTGAATACGAAGCTCAGAACCATCATTATTATGTTCTGATACCTCAGATGGAATGTTTTCATCCGGCGCATTACCTTCCCGATTCTGCGGTTTTGCTGGCTAGTTTCGTAAGAATAGCGCTCCATCTATCCAATTTGGCTTTTTAAAAATAAAGCTACTGGTTTTCTATTCTGATCAGTTCGTTCATTCTGTTCACAGACACACTGTCCATCGCAAGTTTGATGTAGTTGAATTTCAGTCCGACAGCAAGACCTGAGACCAAGCCATCGTCTATCCCAGAGGAAATAATTCTTGTTATCTTGTTTTTTTCCGCTTCCTTGACCAGATTAGCCAGATCAGTGATGGTTCCCATTTGTGTGGGGTCGATGGTTATCCCGTTTGTAGCTTTTAATTCAATACCCCTTTTAAACCGGTCGAAATTGTTCGAATAAATATCGTTACCAGTGACCAATCGTGTAGGGAGTCTGTGCGTAAGTGTAGCGAATAATACAAAATCCTCTTCGTGGAACGGATCTTCAAGATAGCCAACGGGATAATTTGATGCTATGTCCTGTACCAACCGCAACTGTTCCTGTGGGTTCAGATTCTCGCCTGTGCTGTAAGAGTACTTCCTGTCATTCCATATGGTTGTTGCGTGAAAATTGATTCCAATCTCAAGCGAGTTTTTCGTAGTAACGGTTGAAAGAGCCTTAAGTGTCCTGTCATGCGTCAGATTTCCATCAAGCTTCAGTTCCCTATGGACGTCGACCAATTTCATTATGCTCCTCGAAAAGATTTTTTGCTGGACCGGATATAACAGGAATTCTTTAAAATCGCTGTGGTCTTTCGTAATCGTGCACAAAGGCACCGGTATTTCCGGTTTGCCTTTAAGCAAGTATTCGTAAACTTTGATGCCTTCCCATTTAGCAAATGACTTTAAGAATGCTGACGAGATTGCGAAGGCAAGGTTGCCGCCAAGCTCTCTAAAGTCGACTGATATGTCGAGGTTATGCAAAAAGTCATCCACATCGCGCATATTCTCAAAAGCCTGGTTGACGAAATGCCTCTTTATTTCCAGAAATTTTTTGGTTAGACTTTCCAGAGGCAGAGAACGAATCCGGTATATCCCATTTTTATGGACAGGAGCGATAGAATGGGAGGTTCCCCTTTTGGTCTTTATTTCTATTTCCAAGGTTTTTTGCAGTTTTGGTGTCAGAGTTTGTCTGATGTTTATATCTTCGATTCTCAT
>CAZYBR010000004.1:16303-38983 GCA_964645905.1 uncultured archaeon | reverse complement strand
CTGCTTTTGGGTCCCTTCACCGCAATCGAACAACAATGTAGACTTCACATCTGTATAATGTTCGAATATTATTGCTGAATGGTTCCTGTCTTTCGTTGGAATCCCGGATACTGTACCCAGAAATGTCACTTGGAGCATATTTATACCAGACTTTCCTTCTTGTAATAGTTTCTTAGAAAGACTCCAAAGTTCTTATCCTTTTCAATCAATTGCATCAGTTTCTTCTCATCGTGTATTATATCGAATCCCTTCGCCAGCTGTTCGGCTATGTAATTGGGTATGCCTTTCGCTTTCAAAATCTCTGCGTTCTTCTTTAGGCTGTCAACTAGCTTTTCATGGGCTGTCAGGAATCTTCTATTTACTTCAACGACCCAATTAACGCTTTCGGTGAATGGCCCGTTGAGTGGGTTCTTGTACTTTTCTAAGAATCGTGCAGAATCGTTAGCATCGAATACACTGGGACCGGTCCTTTTTTGCACATGCGGCAATTCACTGACTTCCATCTCAAGAAGTATGATTGCAGAATCCTTTTCGTTGGAGTAAACATCCCTTCTCAGGACTTTGAACTCATATTTGGTCTCTTCTAGTATATTCTGCAGCCTTTCCCCAAACCTCCGCATCTGCGGCCACAAAATGTCAGGAACTACTTTTGGTGGGTTGAATTTGACCAACAGCATCTCTGTCTTCCTCCCACTTTGCAGTTTTCTTAATTCGTTTTTTGTAACAGGCTTTGCATCTTCGGATGAAAAATATTTTGCACTGGGCTTTTGAAGGAATTTCTTCGCCAGTTTTTTGAATCTCAGGAAATTTTCTATCGATATTGGGGATCCTGTATTCCGATTTTTATCTGTAGGGTCAATTAACACCAGAGGATTGTTCTTGAACCTAGCCGTGGCTTGAGGATGTTCTTCCTTCTTCCAACGGTTTTCAATGTCAATAATTTCACCCGGTCTCCAATTGCAAGCGGATTTCATCAATTCTTTAAATCCGCCGTATCGTATGATTAACAGCTCGCAGATATATCCGGAGAATCCTTCGGTCTTCGCATCTGCCCCATAGATTTTATTAGCTGTCAGAAACTGCTTGAGCAATCTTACTTCATCGGATAATTCAACAGGCAGATTTTTTTCAATGTACTTTACATGAAACGGTGTCCTGTCTACAGCTGACTTTATACTTTCCGCAGACTCGACCTGATAAGCAGGGACTATATCTATATCCACCCCTCCAACTAATCCAGACGCATATGGATGCTGCGCGTATTCCACAGAAAACTTCCCTTTCAGTTGCTTGATGACTTCCTTCCCGACTAACAAACCGTATTCTTCCAACTTGTTTTCCGGCAAATCCGTCGGGAACAGAACAAAAACATCAAATTCCTTTTTGCCCGGCAACCATGTATTGCGAGTTACACTGCCTGCAAGAATCGCCTTGCCATGGTACTTTTCTGCTATTTTCTGGGTTATTTCGAGCGTTCTTTTTGACAGACTTGTTATTTTTTTGATTTCGGCTTGAGACGGTTTAATTTTCTCCAAAATTTTGGCGAGAAGTTTATCCATAATTAATTTTGTTGTTTACTGTATTAATCTAATGGCAAGATCAAGAAATGAGTTGAAAATTAATTTACGTGAATTGCGAAATTAGCACAAGTGACCACTGTGAGATAGTAAAAACCGTAAAGCTTATATATAAGTAACTACTATATAGTAACATGTCAAATGGATTTAGAACTAACGGCAAAATGACGAATGGCAACGGTCTGATCAACATACATAGCCAGTTTTTACAAGAGGAACTGATGGAAGCACAGCAATCTCTATTTTTCGCTAGGAGCGTTAAGGAAGCGAAGTTTTTGCAGAGTAGAATAGACTTTTTAAAACAGCGGTTAAAGGCAATGAAAAGTTAGGTGTGGTGATGGCTGTGGGAATAGAACAGTACCAAGCCATAGCTGAAACTGCTATAGTTAAAGTGCAGTCTGATCCTGCGTATAAGTGGGTTGTGAAAGATTTGGCTACTTTGAATGGAGGTTGCCAATACGTTGCCGCAGAAGTTTTCAGGATGTTGCGTGAAAATGGTGAAGATCCGCATCGATTACATATTGATTTTACATTCTATGACGGTACGCGTGTAGGCACTCATATAGCTGTACGTATTGGAGAAAATATAATTGATCCATCTATAACACAATATGTTGAAACAGGTGGTAGGTTCGTCTTTCCTAGAAGTAAGTACCCTCTTTGCAGAATAGCCCGTGTTGTGATAAGAGATATAAATGAAGAAGTATTATAGCCCCGACCAGATTCGAACTGGTGTCTCAAGGTCCAGAACCTCGCATGCTAGTCCACTACACAACGGGGCTGTGATAAACTATTTGAAATGCCAAATTATATTAAGGTTTGTCGGTTTGAATGGTTGAAGCACTTTTGCAGTACTTGGTGCACAATATGTCATATTTTGGTGTTTTCCTTTCGAGTATCATTGTAAGCGCTTCTATCGTTGTTCCTCTGCCCAGCCAGTTGATTCCTGCTGGAGCAGTTATTTTGAAATTAAACCCGTTTGTGACGGCTGTTGTCATAGGCGTGGGCTCTATGATAGGTGAACTGACTGGGTACTATGTAGGTGTGGCTGGCGGGTCTGCGGTTAAAAAAATTCTTAAAAAATATAATAAACAGGGGGCTATACTGAAAAAATACTACCACAAATATGCATTTTTTGTAATATTCTTTGGGTCGATCTTGTTCTTTCCGTTTGACCTGATTGGCATAATGAGCGGCATGAGCAGGTACGACGTTAGGAAGTTCTTCTTGGCAGGTTTCATCGGGAAATGCATCAAGGCCATTATTGTATTTTACCTGGTCCAGAACGGCTTGCATATTTTCGGGTTTGCCGGCGTGTAGAACAATTCAAATAAACATACTCTGACAAATTATAATATGCGCAAAAGGCGTGCATCGAAATTCGAAATGCTGATTGACAGCTTCGTACCTTATGCAATAATATCCATAATAGCAATAACAATCGGGGAGATATTCTTCTCTGCATTCGTCAAGCCGTATAGCTGGGTTGTAGATCTGGTTGACTTGTGGATACTGTGGGTATTCTCGATGGACCTGCTCTTCAAATTCGAGCATGCAGCAAGCATCCCGCAATTTTTGAAGAAGTACTGGTTCTACATAATAGCCATATTCCCGTTCTTCCTAGTTCTAAGGGTGATCGAAAGGTTCTACACTATATCGGCTTTGCCGACATCGGGATCCTTTTTCATACTCGGCAGGTATTTGGGCGGCCTTTTTGACGAGGTGCGGCTTGTGAAGCTGGCACGGATATTTGAATTTCTACGCATATCGACAAGACTGCTGAGGGCTATCTATTTCTATGAAAACCCTGCGATAAGGCACAAAATCAACGCAATTAAACTTTTAGGATTAAAGAAAAGGAAGAGATGATATGAGAATCCTACAGTCGCACGCAGACTTTATAGAGTTTGAACCCACTGAAAAAGAAATAGCCCAGGCGGAGGACATCGAGAGGGATAAGCAAATCTATGAAGAAGTGGTTGTTCTGTTTGTCTCTGTTGAGAATAAGGATAATGAAGACACTGCCAAGAAGGCAATCGATGATGTGAAAGATTTTCTCGGGAAAGTTAAAGGCAAAAAGATTTTGATATACCCGTTTGCTCATCTCAGCAGGAATTTAGCACGACCTAACGACGCCCTCAAACTTATCAAATATATGGAGTCATATGCCAAGTCGCTGAAGATCGACACTTACCGTGCGCCCTTTGGGTGGACAAAAGCATTGCACATAAAAATCAAAGGCCATCCATTGGCAGAGACTGCAAAAATTTACAGTACAGCAGAAGAGGAAAAGAAAGAGGCTGAAATTAAAATAAGAAAGCATCCTAAGAAAATAATTCTTGATAGAACTAATCTGCCTCCGAATGACCACAGAATTTTGGGACAGGATCTTCAGATATTCACATTCGCAGACCAGGTCGGAGCAGGATTGCCTCTATGGCTGCCTAATGGCGAAATAATAAAGCACGAACTGCAGGAGTTTATGCGCAAGATTGAGGAGAAATACGGGTACAAATATGTAAGCACACCTGTGATTACAAAAGGCCAGCTTTATGAAGAGACTGGGCACTTGTCATATTACAAAGAATCAATGTATCCGCCATTTGAAATAGAGGGCGAAGATTATTATCTGAGGCCGATGAACTGCCCGCATCACCACATGATATTCAGGCAATTGGTAAAAAGCTACCATGACCTGCCATTGAGGCTCGCTGAATCCGGGACGACTTATCGCAAAGAGTTGTCCGGTGTGACTTATGGTTTAATCAGGACATTGGCATTCTCACAGAATGATGCTCACATCTATGTGAGACGCGATCAATTGAAAGAAGAATTCACTAAAGTTCTCGAGCTGTTCAAAGAAGTTTATAAGACAATGGGAATAAAAGGATACTGGTTCAGATTGTCGCTTCCTGATTTCAAAAAGAATCCGGACAAGTATACTGGGGACCCGAAAGAATGGGAATTTGCCTCAGACGAGATTAAGAAAGCTATGAAGGAATTCGGGCAGAAATTCGTGGAAGGCGAAGGCGAGGCTGCATTTTACGGACCGAAGATTGATGTGCAAATTAAAAATTCCCTTGGCAAGGAAGAAACGATTGCAACTTCCCAAGTCGACATAGTTATACCTAAGAAATTGGGGCTCGCATATACTGACAAGGACAGCAAAGAAAAAAGTGTGATCATTATTCACCGTGCAATTCTCGGAAGTTACGAGAGATTCATAGCATATCTTCTTGAGCAAAGCAATGGGAATCTGCCAGTATGGCTTTCGCCAGTTCAGGCTGCGGTATTATCGATATCTGATGAAAATATAAAACACGCAAAATCCGTCGAGAAAAGATTAATCGATACGGGGATAAGAGCAGAAGGAATGTACGACTCTAAAACGATTGAGCATAAAATCCGTGATTCCCAGCTCAAAAAAATTCCTTATATGATTGTAATCGGAAAAAAGGAGGAAGATAAGAAATCTATTGCTGTGAGAACTAGAGACGGAAAAGTAAAATACGATGTAAAACTAGAAGATTTCTTGAAGCAAATCCAAGAGGAAGTAAAAAAATTTAATTAACGGGCTTGGAATTATTCCAGACCATCTTGAACAAAGGTTCCAACAAGCTTGTAGCTGCATGCTCGCTCTTGCTCCAGAATGCAACGTGCTGCGTGTCATGGACTTTTTGGTCGGTCAATGAAAATACCAATTCCTTTCCATCGACAACTGCAAATCTCCCGGATATAGGCATATCCTTATTGTTCAACATCCTTACTTCGGCCACGCTGCTCAATCCTTTTACAACGTCTGTCTGCTTGTCCAATCCTGTAGCAGCTATCTGCACCTTGACTCCCCTATCGACGGCGCGCTTCAGATCATTAAGATGATTCTCGACCAATTCTTCAAGCCCTTCATTGGTTGTTACTATGTTTATCCTTTTGTTCGCGACTTTGAACATTGATGACATCTGCTGTGTGACAGAATATTTTCCCTTCAGGGATCCTGTTATTTCTTCTGGCGTGACCATGCTCATGCCTTGCGTAAAAATAGAACTCAGTTCCTTCAATACTTGGGAAGACTTCAAGTCGTCAATCCTTTCTGTTGTGACCTTCATGTCTTCTTCGACTTTCTTTTTAGCCCTGTCAAGGGCCTCGGCAGGGTTTATCGCGACGTATTTCAACGGCTTGGCAGTCTGCACGACTACGAATCCCTTCTCGGCAAGACTCTGTAATATGTCATAACTTCTTGATCTTGGTACATTGGCTATTTCTGATAGCTCGCCTGCAGTGGAAGTGCCTCTTGCGAGCAGAGCTACCCAAAGCTTCCTTTCATACAGGTTCAGGCCTATGCCCTTTAATGTGTCCATCACTTTTTGTGAAGCCAATGCCATCTTATCACGACTAATTAAATTCGGAATTCAAAGCTTATAAGCGTTTTTGTTACTGAGTGATAATAGTTTTCGAACAAAGAGTTATAAAGATTATCCTGCCCGCCCCTGGCTCTTGTATAGAGATTTTACTCTTTCGATCGTGTCTGTTTCATCCGGACCTTTATCGTCCCTGATTCGGATGAATCTTGGGAAGCGCAAGCCAAAACCCGATTCGTAATTGGGTGATTTTTGTATTTCTTGATAGCCGATCTCCAAAACAATCTTCGGTTTCACTATCGCGATCTTTCCTTTCTCAAATTCTATAATTTTTTTCAATTCCTTTGTCATGCTCTCATATTCTTCTTCGCTCAGGCCTGTGGAAATGTTTCCGCAGCTCAGGAATTTTCCTGTGTCCGGGTCTCTGCATGCTATCTCATAGCTTGTCATCCATTTCGACCTCGAACCTTCGCCCCATGTGGCACTTATTATTACAAGATCGAGATTCTCCATCGTGGGTTTCATTTTGTACATCGTTCCGACATGCCTGCCGAAAGTATAGATAGAACTCGGGACTTTGAGCATCAGGCCTTCCTGCTTGGCGTTTATTGCATCTTGATAGAACTGATGAAGTTTTTCTATGTCATCCGTGATCATACACTTGGCCATTTGGAATTTATTCTTAATCTGATTGAGAATTTTTTCCAGCGCTTTTCTTCTCTCTATCAACGGCTCATTCAAAAGCGATTTTCCGTTGATGTACATTGCGTCAAACAGATTGACTTGGACTGGGATTTCTTTCGCCAATTTCTCTATGTCATATTTCCTATGCACCCTCTGGCTCAATGCCTGAAATGGCAGAGGGTACCCAGTCGTTGGATTAATTCCCAAAGCTTCTCCTTCAACAATACAATCGTCTGCTTTCAAAGCTTTTTTAGCCAATTCCACTATATCAGGAAACTGTTTCGTCACATCTTCGCGCCTTCGCGTAAACAGCCAGAAGTGGTTCCCTTTCTTTTCAATTACCACGCGCATTCCGTCATATTTGTATTCGGCAATCACTTGACCGAACTCCTTGACAACATCCGCCATGTTCTCGACGGCTATGCCAAGCATGACTTGCAAAGGCTTTCCAAGTTCTATGCCTATTTTTTCCAATCCTTCCATGCCTTTCTCTTTGGCAATCTCAGCAACTTTCCCATAATCACTCAGGAGGCTCCATGCGCTCTCCACGGCCATCGATGCCTTTTCCTTTTCATCTTTCGTAGATTTCCCATCAACTAAAAACGCGTTGGCAATCGCGTCTCTTATCAGCCCTTCAGCTGCGCCTATCCGCAATTCACCCAATATGCTCCTGACGATGTACCGCG
The DNA here is from genome assembly GCA_964645905.1 of uncultured archaeon. Taxonomy (GTDB): domain Archaea; phylum Aenigmatarchaeota; class Aenigmatarchaeia; order CG10238-14; family SCSR01; genus JACOWB01. The sequence continues at coordinate 31,678 of CAZYBR010000004.1, read as the reverse complement.
CTTCCTTTGGCTGCGCAGAAATTATCAATTCTGATATCAAATCTAGCTTCTTGTCCTGCGAACCGCTGCCGACAATATTTGCCAATTTTTTCAAATTCTCAAAGACGCGATCTACATTTAGTTTCCTTTTCGATAAACTCGCCTGCTTCCTGACTTTTACGAATTGCTCTGCAGTTAATCCCAGATCACCTGTTTTTTTGAACATATCCTCGACTTTATCCAATGGGAATCCTGATGATTTCGCAATCGCTTTTAACATCATCTGGGTGGCTATTCCCAATTCAAATTCCGAATCGGATGGGAATACTCTTCCTTGCAGCAAAAGGACTATCTTAGACAATTCACCGGAAGGCACTGATTTTATAAATTCCGCGATCACGTTTGTCTTCGCCAACTTGGAAGGCAATGATTCGAGCTTTTCGTATACATCGGCCAGCGTGCTGTACTCCATACCATTAGATTTAATTAGAAAATTATAAAGAGATTTTATGGCAGTCAATTTCAGCTATTCATATATATGGACGAACTATTCCTGCCAGTTTTGCATCAGATTTTCTCATAAAGGAAGTATGGCCCTAAAAAGCGTCGTTTCTACTGCCGATGAGACCAAGGCTGCGGAGTTGTATGTCTGTGCTAGATGCGGCTCCAGCAGGGCACTGTAAAGGATTTACACTTAACTAACGAGATTATTTTATTGGTAACATGGATTTTTTCAACGCAGTAACGACGCAGGGTGTAGTGAAGAAATACGAAAAGAAGGATGTCGACGACAAGCTGATCGGCGTGGTGCTTTTTATGGCCAACCAAGCAGACTCTGCAGGCAACCTCCAGCCGTGGGAATTCATAGTCGTCAGGGATCCTGATACAAAACAGAAGCTGCATAAAGCCGCATTGAAGCTTGATGTCGTGAAAGATGCTCCTGTTGACATTGTCATTTGCGCAGACTTGAAAAAAGCGAACTTGAAATACGAAGAGAGGGGAGAGCATCTGTACGCTGTGCAGGACACTGCGGGTGCGATAACAATAATGATGATAACCGCCCAGATCCTTGGGCTTGGCGCCAACTGGATACGGTCTTTTGATGAGCAGGAAATAAGAACGGTTCTAGGTCTGCCTAACGATATCAGACCGCTAGGCATAGTGACTTTAGGTTATCCTTCCGACAAGTCACCAAGAAAAAACCACAAGCCATTCGAAAGCATGACGTCTATAGGCATGTTCAGAAGGAAATATGACATCTCTTACATGTACCAGCCTGGCCCAAAAGAGGAAGTCTTCAAACCTATAGTCAACCAGATAATAGACAAAATAAAGAAGAAGGAAAGGCATTAGTTTAAAATATAAAGAAACAAAATTATATTCATGAAAAGATTTCTGATATCTACATTTATTATAACTCTCGCTATCAGCATGTCCGCTGTCTTTGCCGCAGGGGTGGAGGTTTCTCTTTCAAAAAACAGCTTGGTCGGATATACATCAGAGACCCAGACAGTTGATGTAATTGTAAAAAATATTCAAAGCAAAGCAGATACATTTACCCTTTCTGTGTTTCCTGCGCAGTTGGAAAAAGTAACTGCCAGCCTGGATAACTTCATCATAACTTTGAATCCAAACGAAGAAAAGTATGTAAAATTGTTCTTATCGGTTCCGATAGATTCGGACTTGATATCCCCGCAATTCACTATAACTGTCAAGTCGACTTCAGACAGCTCAGTGTCAGATTCTGAGCAGATAGCACTGCTTGTACAGAGAAAGAGCCCTGTATACATTCCGAGCCTGATTCTCGATAAATATGCCCCAGTTCCTGGTGAGAGCGTGCAAATCGTGGCCAAGATATTCAATCTTGACGAGGCTAAATCAGGCAAGAACCTGCTGAAGATAACCGTAAGCAAAGGATCGACAATTGTTAAAGTGTTTGAAGACAGTTTGGATGCAATAGGGTCCAAGTCATATGTAAACATCACTAAGACTTTGATCTTGGATAACTATGCTGCGCCGGGAAGCTATGTTATCAACGCGGAACTAAGGGATATCTCGGGTGAATTGAAATACGCCAAGTCGACAAATTTTAATGTAAACGCCACAACCAAGAGTCCGACAGAATACATCGAGAAATCGAATAGTTTCAATCCTGTATTTTTATCCACAGCGATAAAAGTGAAAAATGGAGGGAACATAGACCTGCAGCCGTTTTCAGTAAGCGAGTCTATTCCAAAGTTTATTCAAAATTTATTTGATCCGGACATCGAACCAATCTCAACAGAGATATCAGGAAGCCGTGTAGTTTACACTTGGAATATTCCTTTGCTCTCTCCGGGAGAGCAGCTGACGATAAAATATAAAATCGATATATGGAGGATTTGGTTGGCGCTTGGTCTCATTGCTATTGTAGCTTACGCCGGATACAGATGGCTGTCCAAACCTAGGCTTGGAAAAAGGATACACCACCAAGGAGAGATATCAAAAGGCAAAGAAATAATTGTGATGCTCGAAGTGAAGAACAGGGCACTGCACGAGATAAAAGACGTCGAGGTTGTAGATCTGATTCCGGCGATTGCGAGGGTAGTCGATAAATTTGACACTCTGAGACCGAGGGCGAGAAGAGTTGCTCGTGGGACTGAATTAAGATGGTTCTTCGGTTCGTTGAAAGCAGGTGAGGAAAGGATTGTCACTTACAGGATCAGGCCTGCAGTCGACATTGTAGGCCACTTGAATTTGCCAGAAGCGCAGATGGTTTTCCTCGACAGGAACAGAGTAAGAAGAATGAGCGCATCAAAGCAGGCGATGGTAAAAGCCCAGCCAGAATAATGTTTTTATATTATCAATTTCTTTATTCTATTAGCCCGAAGTAGCTCAATGGTGGAGCGCGCCGCTGTAGCCTAGTACTATGGTGCTAGAGATCAGCACTCTACCGGATACGGTGAGGTTGGGAGTTCAAATCTCTCCTTCGGGACTAAACCTTTAAAAACTTGACAGACATTATAATTTCTATTGACGCCCAAAGCAGACTGGAACCACCTGTTCCCATTCGAACACAGTAGTGAAACAGTCTAGCGTAGTACTTTGTACTATGGCGAGAGTCATGGGAAATGTACCACGGCGTCAGCCAATTTTTATTTCTTAGTGAAATGAACCTTCGATAGCTTTATAGTCTCCAAATCTAATTTATAGACATTGAATTGATGTGATAATTGTGATTTCGGAAAATTTAGCAGAATTTTTAGGAATAATGGTGGGTGATGGTAATATTTACTACAATAAAGAAAAGCGTACGTATAGGTTTGTAATAACTGGACATTCTGAAAATGATTTTGATTATTTAGTCAGACATGTCCTTAATTTAGCGACTGCTCTATTTGGAAAGAGACCACATATTTGGAAATATAAGAAAAGGAATGCTATAGCAATAGCACTGTACTCGAGAAAAATTGTAGATTCACTTTTATCATTAGGTTTATTGAAAGGTAAGAAAAGTCGCATTGTAGTCATACCAGAAGCTATACTAACGGGCAATAAAAACGTAAAAGGTGCTTTCCTGCGTGGTTTGGGTGATACAGATTTCTCATTATATTTTACTAAATCTAACCACGATTATCCTACAATAATAGGTACTATTTCAAGCGAGATTCTTGCTTACCAAGTTCAAAAATTGTTACAAGAATTCGGCATTAAATCGAATCTAAAATCAAGAATCAGAAATGATACATTTTCTAGATGGCCGATATACGAACTTAGAATACACGGAAAAACCAATCTTAAAAAATGGCTTGATAACATCGGCTTCAATAACATGAATCACATTACCAAATTCATAATATGGAATAAATCTGGGACATGTAAACCACATATAAATATAAATGAAAGAGTACTACTTTTAAATCAGTTAGAGCTTGGATCGTCTAGACTAGCTTTTAAACTAGGGACAATGGCCTAGGATAAAGCCCTGTCACGGCTTCGAGTGAGCAAAACTCACGAGCATACGCGGGTTCAAATCCCGCTCCAGGCGCTCTTATTTCTTCCTAGTGGTAACCGATAACTTTAAAAACTTCAGCATATCAAATAAGGATATCCAATCGGCCTGTGGGGATAACATTTTGGTTGAGAACAGAGTAATTGCTGTACTTCACGCACGTATGCAAATCCTTCGAGTCGATGGTCTAGGGGTGTTTGCATAAAAGAAATAGACATTTCCAAGAATGAGCTGGTGCCTAAACACATTATTTTGAATGACAATGAAAAACAAGAATTAATTAATCAGTATAAAATCACTTTGAGGCAGCTTCCTAGAATCCTTTTGAGCGACCCTGTAATTATGCACATGGGCGGGAAGATCGGCGACGTCATAAAAATTGTCCGAAAGTCCCAAAGCGGCGAAACTATATACTATCGGGTTGTTGTCAAGTGATAAATCATGAATAAAAATTTTGTTCCAATACTGGAAAATTTCATACAAGAGAACGGGTTCGTAAAGTTCCAGATAGAATCCTACAACGATTTCATAACACGAAGGATACCGAAAGTGCTGAGCGAGATTGGCATGATAAAACCTGATGTCCCTGATTTGGGAGATATCAAACTGAAGCTTGGTGACTTTAAAATCGGAGAACCAATCGTCAAGGAAGCTGATGGGAGCATAAGGCCTATAATGCCGTCAGAGGCAAGAATTAGAAATCTCACTTATTCCGCGCCGATGTATGTTGAAATAACTCCTGTCATAAACAAGCAAGAAGGCGAACCTGTGATTGTAAATTTTGGTGATATGCCGGTAATGGTCAAATCCCGAATCTGCCCTTTGGCACAAATGTCAAGAGAGCAATTGATACAGGCTGGAGAAGATGCCGATGATCCAGGAGGATATTTCATTGTAAATGGGACTGAAAGAATTCTAGTTTTGGTAGAAGAAATTGCCCCAAACAGGATAATTGTAACTAAAGGTGCCGGAAACGTTACGGAGATTGCAAGAGTCCATTCAGAAAAAGATGGTTATGTCCAAAGGCATCTTCTCGAAAGAAAATTGGACGGCACGATAACGATAAGCTTTGCGAATGTTACCAAGTTGCCTGTTGGAATATTATTGAAGGCATTGGGATTGGAAACAGACAAGGACATTGTCACATCGGTATCGCAAGATCCTGATGTCCAAGAAGAATTTTACATTAACTTGTATGAAACAAGCGCTGTGAACAAGGATGAAGGCTTGGATGAAATTGGAAAGCACTTGAAAATACCGCAGAAAGAATATAGGATGGACAGGGCCGTAAAGATTGCTGATAGGTATTTGCTTCCCCATCTCGGGCAAGAATCGGCTGACAGGCTCACAAAAGGGATGTTCCTCGCAAAAGCGATTGAAAAAGTAATCATGCTGCATTTGGGGAAAACAGACGAAGATGATCTTGATCATTATTCAAACAAGAGGTTGAGACTATCCGGCGACTTGCTCGAAATATTATTGCGTTCGATTCTTCTCGGCAAGTGGGGACTTATCACAAGAGTGACTTACAATTATCAGAAATTGACAAAGAGAGGACGGCTGCCACCATTGCAATCAATCATCGAATCAAATGTATTGAGCAATCAACTGATATCGGCATTGGCAATCGGCTCATGGGTTGGTGGGAGAACAGGCGTCAGCCAGAGATTGGAAAGAGGAAGTTACATCAAAACCCTTTCGCACATGAGAAATGTTTTATCGCCGTTGACATCAACACAAGAGCATTTCGAAGCTAGAGAATTGCATCCGACACACTTTGGTAAATTATGCACAAGCGAGACACCGGAAGGTGCAACAATCGGATTGCGTAAGTATCTTGCTATTATGACTGAAGTCACACGCGGCATCCAAGAAAAAGAATTAAAGCCCGTGTTGGACTTGATTAAAAAGTGATAAAATATGGCATCAATATTTTTTGACGGAAAAGTTGTAGGCAATACACCAGAGCCAGAGAAATTTGTAGGCGACATGAGGGCAAAAAGAAGAAGCGGGATAATCCCCTACCAAATTAATATTGCCTACCACAAGCATCTAGACGAAGTCAGAATACTTTCTGATTCGGGAAGAGTAAGGAGGCCATTGATAATTGCTGAAAACGGTGTCCAAAAGTTAACACAAGAGCATGTTGATAAACTAAAGAAAAAAGAGCTCAACTGGAAAGATTTGGTAAAGTTAGGCGCTGTTGATTTCATGGACAGTGAGGAAGAGGAGAACGCGCTTATTGCATTGACTGAAAAAGATCTGACACCTGAACATACACATTTGGAATTTGACCCATCTGTTATCCTAGGGTTGTCTGCGTCATTCATTCCTTATCCAGAGTTCAATAGAGGTGACAGGGTTAATTATGGTGCGAAAATGGTAGGCCAGTCCATAGGTCTTTTTGCTACTAACTTTTTGTTGAGAACGGACACGAAATCGAATATAATGATGTATCCGAACAAACCATTAGTCCAGACTCATGTATACAGTGTACTTCCTTATGATAGGCATCCTAACGGGAATAATGTCGTGATTGCAGTTGCGTCATTTGACGGATACAATATGGAAGACAGTATAGTGATAAATGCAGGATCGTTGCAGAAAGGATTGTTCTGGTCCTTCATGTACAGGTCATATGAAGCTGAACAGAAGAGATACTTGGGAGGCCAAGAGGACATAATCGGCATACCTGAAGCTGGTGTCAGAGGGTACGCGGGCGAGGATGCATACAAACATTTGTCTGAAGACGGGATTTCTTACCCAGAAACGGATTTGGAATCTGACAAAGTGATTATTGGCCGCGTGTCTCCGTTGAGATTTCTTGGAACTATGGACAGATTCGTTACAGGATTGGAAAATATTCGTGAAACTTCTGTAAGATTGCGACACGGCGACCAAGGAATAGTCGACAGGGTTTTCATTACAGACACGACTGACGGAACAAAACTAATCAAAGTTGTTGTAAGAGATATTAAGAGGCCGGAAATCGGCGACAAGCTTGCATCAAGGCACGGCCAGAAAGGAATTATAGCGCTGATTGTCCCGCCTGAGGACATGCCATTCACTGAAAGCGGGATTGTCCCTGATATCATATTCAATCCGCACGGTATCCCGTCAAGAATGACTATGGGACAGTTATTGGAAATTATAGGCGGCAAAGTCGCTGCATTGACAGGCAAGAATATTATTGCTCCTGCATTCAGCCCGACTCCTGAAAAAGAATTGCGTGACGCCCTTGTTAAAAATGGATTCAGAAATGACGGGAAGGAAACAATGTATGACGGCAGGACTGGGAGAAGATACGAAAGCCAGATTTTCATCGGTTCTGCATTCTATCAGAAGCTTGATCATCTCGTATCGAACAAGACACATGCAAGATCGCGTGGGCCTGTCACACTGTTGACAAAGCAACCGACAGAAGGAAGAAGCAAAGAAGGCGGGTTAAGATTGGGCGAGATGGAAAAGGACTGCTTGCTTGCACATGGCGCTGCGCTGGCATTGAAGGAAAGATTCGATTCTGACAGGACAACTGTATCCATATGCTCTGTTTGCGGGATTGTCGCGATACATGACAAGATAAAAAACAAAAAGATATGCCCTATTGATGGAGAATCAAAAATTAATGATGTACAGATGAGCTACGCGTTCAAGCTTATGTTGGACGAGCTCAAGAGCATGATGATATATCCGAGAGTTGTGGTGGGAGAAGAATGAAAGTAGAGAGGATTGAATTCAGCATAGTCTCGCCTGAAATGGTGAAGAACTTATCTGCGGCCAAAATTGCAAAGACAGAACTGTATGATCAGGAAGGTTATCCTATTGAAGGCGGCCTCATGGACCCTAGATTAGGTGTCATTGATCCGGGTGTCAGGTGCAGGACATGCGGTAGCAGCGTAGGTGAATGTATCGGGCATTTCGGTTACCTCGAATTGACCCGCCCTGTCATCCATGTTCATTATTCAAAAATAATTTTCGCTCTTCTTAAGATATTCTGCAGGAAATGCAGCAGGATTCTTGTCGATCCAAAAGATATGGAGAAAGTAAAAGGCAGGAAGCTTGGGTTCAAGGAATTGGTGGCGCTTTCGAAAAAGAAATGTCCTTATTGTAACATGGAACAGAAAAAATTGAAGCTCATCAAGCCGTATACGTTTGTTGAAGGCGCAGAGACGCTGACCGCATCCGTTGTCAGAGAACGATTTGAGAAAATATCTGATGGTGATTTGAACCTGGTAGGCCTCAAAGCAAGACCAGAATGGTTGATTCTTACATTGCTTCCTATACCGCCTGTAACTGTAAGACCGTCAATTACATTGGAGACGGGCGAAAGGAGCGAAGACGACTTGACGCACAAGCTTGTAGATATAGTCAGGATAAATGACAGATTGAAAGAGAATATTGATCTGGGTGCGCCAGATTTTATTATAGAGGACCTGTGGGAACTGTTGCAATATCATATATCGACTTATTTCGACAATGAATTGTCTGGAGTTCCTCCGGCGAGACATAGGTCGGGGAGGACTTTGAAGACATTGTCGCAAAGATTGAAAACGAAGGAAGGGAGGTTCAGAGGAAACTTGGCTGGTAAGAGAGTGAACTTTTCTGCAAGAACTGTCATATCACCAGATCCTAAGATAGACTTGGACGAAGTCGGCGTGCCAGAAGTGATTGCAAAGGAGCTTACGATTCCTGTGAAGGTAAACGAATCGAATATGGAAGAAATAAAGAAGCTTGTTATGAACGGTTCCGAGAATTGGCCTGGAGTAAACTATGTCATAAGACCCGACGGCAGAAGAAAGAAAGTCACAGATTTAAACAAGGAAGAAATTTCAAACGAGCTTGTTCCGGGTTATATAATTGAAAGACATCTGCAAAATAAGGACATTGTAATATTCAACAGGCAGCCAAGCCTTCATAGAATGAGCCTGATGGGCCACAGAGTCAGAGTAATGCCTTTCAAGACATTCAGGATGCATCTGAGCACCACAACGCCGTATAATGCTGACTTTGATGGTGATGAAATGAATCTCCATGTCCCGCAGACAGAAGAAGCAAAAGTTGAAGTTGAAAATCTGATGATGGTTGCTAAGAATATCAGAAGCCCTAGATTTTCTGGCCCTGTTATCGGAGCCATACGTGACTATATAACCGGATTGTACCTATTGACCAATGACAATACAAAACTTTCCAGAAAAGATTTCACACAGATGGTCAGGTCGGTTGACGTGAATATAGAATTGCCGGAAAAAGAAAACTTGACAGGCAAAGAGGTGTTCAGCCTATTCTTGCCGAAAGACCTGTCAGTTGAATACAAATCAAATGCGGGGGAATCGGTCGTTATTGAACGCGGTAAGCTCGTCAAAGGAGTTATTGACAAAATATCTGTGGGTGCAGAAAGCGGAAAGTTGATTGACAAGATTGAGAAATTATACGGAAGCGAGTATACAAAGAGGTTCATCTACAATGTATGCAGGCTTGCGATTGAATTCCTGATGAAAGACGGGTTCTCGATCAGCATATCGGACCAGGATCTGCCTGACGTAGCAAGAAAAGATATAAAAGAAGTCGTTGAAAAAATAAGAAAAGACGTTGACGAGATGCAAAGGCAGTACGAGAAAGGCGAATTGAAATTGTTGGTCGGCAGGTCGCCGAAAGAAAGCCTTAATCATTTAATTAAGATGACTTTAAGAAATGGTTTAAACGATGCGCAGAAGGTAGTTGAAAAACACATCAAGGACAATCCGACACTGGCAATGGTGAAGAGCGGTGCGAGAGGCTCTCTTGTTAACATGACACAAACTGCCGCAATGATTGGACAGGAAATGGTGATGGGTGAAAGAATTGAAAGAGGTTATTACCAAAGAACATTCCCTCATTTCAAGAAAGGGCATGTCACATTGGAATCAACTGGTTTTGTAAGCAGGGGCTTTAAGGATGGTGTGACCCCATTTGAATTCTTCTTCGATGCGATCAACAGCAGAGAATCTTTGATGGACAAGTCGCTCAAGACCAGGCATAGCGGCTATATGGAAAGAAGGCTTGTAGGCGCAATGCAAGACTTGAAGATAGAATACGATGGTACTGTTAGAGATAGTGCAAATAGGATTATCCAGTTCCTCCCAGGCGAGGATGGTTTGGATCCGTCTAAAATAGAAAAGGTGGGTATAGATGTCAGAGCAATCGCGAACAAAATCTGAAATAAAATTGCCTGAAAAGGTGATGCAGCAGGTCGAAGGAATAAGCAAAGAGATGAAGTTCAGTCAGGAAAAGAAAGCGAAGTTGCTAGAAGAAGTTTTGATAGCATATCAGAAAGGAAAGTTCGAACCTGGTGAGAGCATCGGTATTATCGCTGCACAAAGTATATCAGAACCTTCGACACAGATGACAATGCGTACTTATCATTTTGCAGGGACTGCAGGCATAAGGGTCACTTACGGGCTCCCAAGATTGATTGAGATATTTGACGCGAAGAAAGAACCTGAAACTCCGATGATGACAATTTATCTTAAGAACGAATTCAACAATGCGACTGAAGCGGCCAAGCTCGCAGAGAATCTGGTAGAAAGGAAGATACTTCACATAACTAAAAGGATATCATTAAACTTGAACGAAAATTCGATCGAGATAGAGGTCATGGACAAGAGAAGAATTGAGGCCGTTGCCAGCGCTGTCAGGGAGAATATGAAAAATGTGACTGTGAAAACAAGGGATGATAAGGTGATTGTTTTGCCGAAGACTGAGGATGTCAAGGAGATGCAGAAGATAAAGGAGAAGGTCCTCAATCTCCATGTCGGCGGGATAAACAGTGTCAGAAACGCGATTGTAAGAAAGGACGGGGAAGACTGGGTGATCAATACTATAGGCACTAATTTGAACGAGACTTTGAAGATAAAAGAAGTGGACGACAAGAGGACTTGTACAAATGACATACATGAGACTGCTACCGTGTTCGGAGTGGAAGCCGCAAGGAGCGTTATAATCAAGGAAGCTTTGAAGACGATGCAAGAGCAGGCTCTGGATATCGATGCACGTTATGTTATGCTTGTCGCAGACATGATGACGTTTGGCGGGGACATCAATTCCATCGGAAGATACGGTGTTGCCGGGGCGAAGACTTCGATTTTATCAAGGGCCGCGTTCGAGGAAACGATAAAGCATCTTGTGCGTGCATCAATAAGGAATGAAATTGATTATCTGCAGGGGATTTTTGAAAATGTTATGGTCGGGCAAGTTGTTCCAGCAGGTACTGGAATGTTCGAATTGATTGTCAGGCCTGAGGAATAGGTCTTTGGGTGTTTGTCAAGTATTTAAATCCTTTTTACAATTAACTTGAGTAAGATGAATATGGGTTTGACAGAAGATATACAAGCTGGAATAAAATCGAAGAACGTTGTCATTGGATACAATGAGTCAATTCAATACATGAGGATGAAAACTCCGAAAATAATTATTATTACGAACAATTTGCCATTGAGTATGAAGCGAGAAGCTGAACATAATGCTAAAGTCGGGAAAACCAAATTGGAAATTTTTGAGGGGACCAGCAGAGAGCTCGGTGTAGTATGCGGCAAGCCTTTTCCTGTGACAACAATAATAATCAAATGATATCATGCCAGTAACATTAGACACAGAAACAATAAGACTGGTAGCGCTTTTTGAAAATACGACAGGTGCGAACGTGAAGGACTGCCTGATCGACAGTGAAAACAGCATAGTATATCTTGTCATAGACGAAGGTGAGGTCGGAAAGGCAATTGGAAAGAATGGGATAGTTGTCAGGAAAACGGAAAGCATGATAAAAAAATATATTAAAGTCTTCGAGTTTTCTGATGATGTGGAGAAATTCATGAAGAACCTGATACCTCAGATAAATTCTATCAAGATAAGGTCTGAGAACGGCAAGAACATAGCCGAGATATGGGTAAACAAGAAAGACAAGGCTACCGTAATCGGGCGGGACGGCAGGAATTTAAAGATTTACAGAGAATTGTTACAGAGAAATCATGACATAAATGAGCTGATGGTGAGATAATGGCAGGGGAATTTGCGGGCAGAAAATTGCTGAAGACGAGAAACAAGTTCAGATGGAAGAAGATCGATTTCTTGAGAAAAAGATTAAAATTATGGAAAGACGAGCCTATGGGAAATGCACCTCAGGCACGAGGGCTTGTTATAAGCAAGAAAAATGTTGAGCAAAAGCAGCCGTCATCCGGCCTGGTCAAGGCTGTCAGAGTGCAATTGATAAAAAACAATGTCCAGGTCACTGCATTTGTCCCTGGCAACCATGCAATCGAGCAGATAAACGAGCATGATGAAGTGACCATAGTCGGCGTAGGAGGTGCCCAGGGAGGATCAGTCGGTAGCATGTGGGGCCTGAAATATAAAGTTATTAAAGTAAATGGTGTTGACCTAGAACAGATACTATCTGGGAAAAAACAAAAGCCGGCGAGGTAATTAAATGGAACTGAAAATTTTCAACAAATGGGATATAAGCGGGGTAACTGTAAACGATGCCGGATTGAAAAATTATATTTCATTGGCACCATCCATCGTGCCGAAGAGTTCTGGAAGAAATTCCAGCCAACAATTTTACAAATCAAAGATGAGCATTGTTGAAAGATTGATAACAAAGATGATGGTTCCTGGGCACAAAAGCAGGAAACATTTTCTCACGTCAGGAAGGGTTGTTGGAAGGTACGTCAGCACTTACAACATTGTGAAGAAAGCTTTTGATAAAGTAAATGAAAGGACGCAAAAGAATCCTATCGAAGTCTTGGTCAGGGCGTTGGAAAACGCAGCATTGAGGGAAGAGATTGCAGGATACCAAGTCGGCGGGATAATTGTCAGGAGGGCTGTAATAACATCGCCGCAGAGGAGGATTGACGCCGCATTGAGAATCCTTGCCCAAGCTGCATACAAAAAAGCTTTCGGTAAGAAGGATACTATTGTCGACGCCCTTGCGAATGAGATCATAGCCACTTACAATAACGACAACCAGAAGAGCGATGCGATAAAAGAAAAAGAAAGGGTAGAGAAAGAAGCTGAGGGTGCAAGATAATTTTTATTTTTGAGGTGTACTTAGTTCCTGATTTATAAATTTTAGAATTATATTTAGAATTATAATTCTAATCTGGATTGAGGAAATTTAATGGTAAGCAAAGACATGGCAGAAAGGATCACAGAAACGATGAAGGATCCTACGAGAATTCGTAACATGGCAACATCTAGCCACGTACATCACGGAAAGACAACTCTTACAGATAATTTGATGGCCGGCGCTGGAATGATAGCCGAGGAGATGGCCGGCAAGGCGATGGTCACATGGTTTGATCCGGAAGAAAGGAAGAGGGAATTGACTGTTTATGGTGCAAACGTTTCTATGGTACATGAGTTTGAGGGCAGAGATTTCTTGATAAATCTTGTCGATACGCCAGGCCACGTTGATTTCGGCGGGGACGTTACCAGGGCTATGCGTGCGGTAGACGGGACTATTGTCCTTGTCGATCCCGTAGAAGGAATAATGCCGCAGACTGAGACTGTCTTTCGTCAAGCATTGAGAGAATATGTAAAGCCTGTCCTTTTCATCAACAAAGTGGACAGATTCATCCGTGAATTGAAATTGACTCCTGAGCAGATGATAAAAAGATTCGAGGAAGTCATCCGTGATGTCAACCTGTTGATCCAGAAATACGCGCCTGAAGAATACAAGCAGAAGTGGACGGTAAACGTGCTCGACGGTTCTGTTGCAATGGGAAGCGCTTTCCGCAGGTGGGCGATCTCGATTCCTTACATGAAGAAGACCGGGATGACATTCAAAGACATAATCGATCTGACTCTAGCTGGAAGTGAAGACGAGCTTGCCAAGAAAGCTCCGATGCACAAAGTCGTTCTTGATATGATAGTAACGCACCTGCCTAATCCTGTCGATGCGCAGAAATATAGAATTGACAAGATATGGAAAGGTGATTTGGAATCGGGTGTTGGAAAAGATATGGTTACGTGCAATCCGAACGGGACGCTCGCAATGATCATAACGAAAATGGTCCCTGATCCGCATGTCGGTTTTGTTGCAACTGGAAGGATATTCTCTGGTAAGATTTTCAAAGGAAAAGATGTCAATATGATTACCCAAGGCAAGACGCAAAAATTGCAGCAAGTCGTTGTATACAGGGGAATACAGCGGATACCTGTAGATGAAATCCCTGCAGGAAATGTAGTTGGAATTGTTGGTATATCCGATGCTTATACAGGAGAGACTATAACAGATCCTGGAAAAACAATCGAGCCGTTTGAAGAAATCAAGCACCTGTTCGAGCCGGTAGTTACAAAATCCATCGAGCCGAAGAATCCGATGGACCTTCCAAAGCTTGTTGATACGTTGAAAAGACTTGGACGCGAGGATCCTACGATGGTTGTAAAAATAAATCAGGAGACAGGTGAGTATCTTGTTTCTGGATTGGGTGAATTGCACTTGGAGATTAAAGTTGAGCACAAGCTGAGAGACTTGGGAATAGATGTGGAAATGTCCAAGCCTATTGTTGTCTACCGTGAAACTATTTTTGATAATTCAGCTGAAATTGAGGGCAAGTCTCCGAACAAGCATAACAAGTTTGAGATTCTGGTGGAACCATTGGAAGATTCTGTATACCAGGCGATGTTGGATGGCCAATTGCCTAGCGACGGCGAGATAAAGAAGAAAAATATGGAGCTGTTCCAGAATTTCAAAAAATTCGGGATGGACTACGACGAAGCGAAGAGCATAATGCTGATGAAAAACAAGAGCGTGCTGATGGACCAGACAAAAGGTATACAATATCTTAATGAGGTGATGGAAGTTATCAAAGACGCATTCAAGGATGTGATGGAAGACGGCCCTCTTGCAAGAGAGCCGTGCACCAAATTGAAAGTAAAATTAATGGATGCAGCATTGCACGAGGATCCTGTTCATCGAGGCGAAGGGCAGATCAGGCCTGCAGTCAGATGGGCTATAAGGCAGGCCATGCTGCTTGCGAATGCGCAATTATTGGAACCGAAACAGATTATCAGAATCGACATCCCGAGCGAATTAATCGGCGAAGCTACTAGAGAAGTTGAAAACAGAAGAGGGCAAGTCATTGACATGAAGGAAGAGCGCGGCGCCTCTGTCATCACAGCTAAACTGCCTGTGAGCGACATGTTCGGATTCGATGCTACATTGAAATCTGCCACAAGCGGAAGAGGATTTTATTCATTGATTGAAACTACATTTGAAAGAGTGCCTAAGAGCTTGTTCGATTCGACTGTCATCTCGATTAGAAAAAGGAAAGGATTGACTGAAGACGTGCCGCAGCCTGAAGTTTAGTCGCGTTCTACTGAAAATTTATAAGATAAGTGTTGAGCTATTTGCCGAACCGCTTGTTCTACAT
>CAZYBR010000004.1:0-16203 GCA_964645905.1 uncultured archaeon | reverse complement strand
TTTTAGGAAGAGCGTAACTTGCTTCAGCTATGTGATAAGTCATTCGAGTTTGATTTAACAGTTCTTTTAATCTTTCGAATTCTTCTATTACAGTTGCCATAAAACCACTTGAAATGTAATTTATTTAAATCTATCTGTCATATTAGATTAAGTAAAAATGGCAAACAAACCGCACATCAACATAATGACAGCTGGTCACGTAGACGCTGGAAAGTCTACCCTAGTAGGAAGGATTCTTTACGATACAGGAGCCATCAGGGAAGAAGAGATGAGAAAGCTAAAGGAGATTGCCACTGAATTGAAGAAAGAAACGTTCGAATTCGCTTTTGTAATGGACAAGGTCAAGGAAGAGAGAGAAAGAGGAGTTACAATTGACATCATGCACAGGCCGTTCGAGACACAGAAATGGTACTTTACAATTATTGACGCTCCAGGACACAGGGATTTCGTCAAGAACATGATCACAGGTGCTTCACAAGCAGATGCAGCTATTTTCGTTGTCTCAGCCAAACCGGGTGAAGGAATTCAGGACCAGACAAAGGAACACGCGTTCTTGCTGAAGGTTCTCGGAATCCAACAGATGATCGTTGTTCTGAACAAGATGGACGCTGCAAGCTATGACCAGAAAAGATTCGAGGAACTCAAAGGCGAAGTGACAAAGCTTTTGCAGGGAATCGGGTACAAGGTCGCAGAGATACCATTCATACCTGTATCTGGCTACTTGGGCGAGAATGTCGCAAAGAAATCAGACAAGATGCCATGGTATACCGGACCGTCATTGATAGAAACTCTCGACCAGAACATCAAACAACCTGAGAAACAAACCGACAAGCCTTTGAGGCTGCCTATACAGGACGCGTATTCGATAACAGGCGTAGGAACGGTTCCAGTAGGAAGGGTGGAGACAGGTGTGATGAAATTGAACGATAAGATTATTTTCATGCCTTCAGGCGCAGTGGGCGAAGTCAAGTCAATTGAAATTCATCATCAGCAATTGCAAGAAGCAGGACCTGGTGACAACGTAGGATTCAATGTCAGAGGCGTCGACAAGTCGCAGATAAAGAAAGGTGATGTCGTAGGCCATCCAGACAACCCTCCAACAGTAGTTTCAGAATTCACAGCGCAGATCGTAGTTATGGAGCATCCTAGCGTGATAACCGCGGGATATACCCCTGTCTTCCATGCGCACACTGCAGCAGTCGCAGGAACTATAACAGAAATAACTGCGCAGCTCGACCCGAAGACTGGGCAAGTGACGAAAGAAAAGCCTGACTTTATCAAGAAAGGCGATGTCGCTAGGATCAAGGTCAAGCCATTGAAGCCGATGGTAATCGAGAAGCAGTCAGAATTTCCACAGATGGCAAGATTCGCTATAAGAGACATGGGAATAACGATTGCGGCCGGTATTGTTCTAGATATTGTGAAAGCAGCGAAATAGTCAGATATAATACTTTTTCAAAATTACTTTCTTACGTAATTTCTTCGCTTTGTCAATTGCGTCCTGAACCCCTAGACTGTCGTTAATCTGACAAGCGTACAATACATTGCAATTTTCAACTATCTTTGTATTTCTTGCATAATAACTCTCCTGATTTACAACATTGAAATCTGTTCTATCAAAGACACATTGAGGGAAACTATTGTTGATTTCTGATAATTGGGAAACAACTGCATCTGCTTGTTGTTTGGCTATGACACCTTCTTCAGCTCTATGAAGATAGTGCTTGCAAAATAATTCTAACTTGACAGGCAAATAAACCTTCAATTGTTTTGACGGTATCCTGTGATCTAAAACTACCTGTGTAGCCAGATAATCGACGCCTAGAGCGCCGCCAGTAACAACTCCGTTTCCAGCTTTTATAATATCTTTAACGATTTTTTCGACGTCGGATTTTACATTATCATCGGTTATCTTCCAGGATCCACTGATACCTAATCATTCCATACTAAAAGAGTATAAAATAAACCTTTTTAAATTATAAAATATAGTAAATGTTGCAATACCATGATGAATTTTAAGAAGATAGATACACTAGAGCATATTAATAGATTATTCAAAAACGTAATTACAGAAAGAGTCTCTAAAAGTAAAATCAAAGTTAGTTACAAAACTACAAATAAATTGGCTGTACCTAAACCGATGGTATTGCCTACTTCTATTAATCTAGATGAGAATTTTGTTGAAGGTATAGGTCTTTACATAGGCGATGGTAAGCTCACGCCTAACGACACTAACCATTTGGAATTTTCCACAGTTGATAAAGATATGGCACAATTTTTCTGGAAGTTTCTTACAAATAGATTGAATTTAACCATTAGGAATTGCAGTCTTTCTATCCGTTATAGATACGGCGAAGGAAATCAACTTAAGGAAGTATGGTCAAAGCTTTTAGGAATACCGCAAAAGAAATTGGTGCTTAGGATAAAAGACATATATGAAATGCAAGATAGTCTTACCATCCAAGTGAACAGTATAATCATCAGAAAGCTTTTCAAAAGCATAATTGACAATGGACTGCCTTCAATAAAGGAAAATAAAATTCTAAGGAGAGCATTTCTAAGGGGTGAATTTGCGGCAGATGGCAAATTCGGGAAAGAGAAAGATACAAATACTTATTATGTCTCAGAAGTCACTTTTTGTTACGATGCAAAAAAAGAGGTTTGGTTAAGGGATTTCATTATCGAATGCCTTGAACTAGAGGGTATTAATAGGTACAATCAAATTCCAGGATACATAAGAATAACAGGTTGGGATAATTATATAAAATTCTGGAATATGAGACTTTTCGATTTATGTGAAAGAAAGAAGAATAAACTTTTGGGTATAATTAAGCAATCTAATGTACATTTTCGAATTAACAAACAGGTTCTCCATTCACTTCTGAAGTCATTAAATATGACTACTGGCCAGCTCACTGATTTGCTTGGTTTGCATCGTACTAATCTAAAAAGAGTAAAAGAGGGTGAACAGTTACTAAAACTCGAACAAATCTATACAATTATGAAAAGGGCAGGCTTAAAATGGAACTATATAATAAAACACACGGAAAATATTAGAATGGGCAAACTTACCCATCTAAAACCAGAAAGAAAATTCATTGAGTTTCTAATCAATGAAAAGAATTTAAATTAGATACCTCATATAAGGTACGTAAAATATGCAAGTAGCGAGGATAAAACTCAGTGGAAAAGATCCCAAAGAGTTGGACACTATATCAGGCGAAATTAGGGAAATTGCAAAAAAGTTTGGTATAGACTATCATGGGCCAATTCCGTTACCAACTAAAAAGATGAGAATCACTACTTTAAAGACCCCCAGTGGAGCTTGGATTTAGGTAAGTAGCCTATTCCAGCCATTTATGGGACTGGTCATGGTAACGCGACTTGGGAAAAGTGGGAAATGCGTATTCATAAGAGGGTACTAGATGTACAGGCAGACGACAGGGCATTGAGGCAAATAATGCGTGTCAATATTCCTACGGACATCAGAATAGAGATTAAATTGCTAGGATAGTTTATTTTATAATACAATATATCTTATGAAGAAACTGGTTATCGCTTTATCTGGTCCTCCTGGTTCAGGCGCTTCTACCGTAGGCAGGCTCCTCGCAAAGAGGTTGAAGTTGGAATATTTCTCTCCTGGAAAATATTTCAAAGGCCTTTCTAAAAAGAAAAACGAGACGCGTGCTGCAATGGAAAGTCTCAATACAGAAAAAGGAAGGAGCAAGGAACTGCACGAGTATATTGATAATCTGCAGATACAAAAAGCGAAAAAAGGAAACGTGCTCATTGAAGGCACACTATCGATTAATTTTTTGAAGGATATCGCTAGTTATAAAATCTGGCTGGACGCGGACATATCAGAACGGGCTGCTAGAACTATGAAGAGAGATGGGCTTTCACTGGAAGAAGCCAAATCGAAAATATTGGAGCGCGAGAAGATCGAAAGGACAATGTGGAAAAAAATATACGGATTCGATTACTTTGATCAAAAGAAAAGCGCAGACTTGGTGGTCGACAGCTCTGATATGAGAATGCTGCAAGTCGTGGACAAGATTTTTAATTTCATCAAGGGAAACAAACCTTTTAATCTTAAAGTATAATTCTGGAGAAGGATCACATGTTGCCTCTTGGCCATATAGGAATCACTGCGTTCATAGTTTCAATGATTTATCTGCCTGCGCTCGCGGGCATTATTGGGGCATTACTGCCTGATGTGATCGACAAAGGTCTGTTTATTTTGGGGTATGCGCCGTGCTCCAGGTTCATTGCACACTCTTTATTCGCTGTGCCTATTGCTGGCATCATTACATATGCGATAACACGTAATAAAAAAATCACATTTGCAATGTTGATTGGTTACGTCCTGCATTTGCTGGAAGATATGCACGGAGACGTCCCGTGGCTTTATCCGTTGAAGAATTATGCATTCATGCAAGCATGCGGAGACATTCACATAGTATTCACACCATATTTCATATTAACTGAAACCATCGGGGCACTACTGATCATATTCGTATTCGGCTTCAGTGGAAAATTCATGGAGTTTAGAAAACGGATTTGGAAATTTATATACTCGATTAAGAAAAAGTGATTGTATGAGAGACTTTGATGAACTAAGGGAATTATATGAATCTAAAAAGGGTGAGATAAGGAAGAGGCTCGAAGAGTTCAAGGAAGTTTTCAACAGGACAGATGAGAAGATATTCGGCGAACTGGCTTTCTGCATACTCACGCCGCAATCCAAAGCTGTTACAAGCTGGAATGCGATACAGGCTCTTGAAAGAAACAATCTGTTGTTGAACGGTTCGGAAAAACAGATAAGACCGTTCCTTCAGGCAGTCAGATTTGGAGAAACAAAGAGCAAACGCATTATTGAAAACAGAAAACTTTTCATGAGAAACGGCAGATTGGAAATCAAAAATAAACTGAATCTCAATCCTGCCGACCTGCGCGAATGGCTTGTTGAAAACATAGATGGTTATGGCATGAAAGAAGCTTCGCATTTCATTAGGAACATCGGAATGAGCGGGAATCAGCTTGCTATCTTGGACACGCATATTATAAAAAATCTTAATCAATTCGGTGTCATAGAAGAAATTCCAAAATCTCTTACAAAGAAAAGATATCTGGAAATAGAGTCAAAGATGAAAGACTTTGCTGGGAAGCTCGGCATTACACTTGATGAGTTGGACATACTTCTCTGGTCAAAAGAGACCGGGATGATTTTTAAATAGGAGAATGCAATGGTTATTATGGCAGCAGGAGAAAAAAGACGCAGGAGAAGAAAAACTAAGAAGCAAAGAATGCGAAGAAGAAAGCGGGAAAGAAAGCGACAACACTAACCATTTCTAATTTTACTTTTCTTGTATTTTGCCAATACCAACCTTATCCAAGTCCTGCTTCCCATAATTTTTACCGAATAACTGCCATTTTGAGGGATAGCTTTGAGAAATTGGTTGAGGAAACCTCCTAGGGGATTCACTATCCTGTCTCAAGGAGTCAATTCAGCATTGAAAGAATAGGGAATTTAGGTCGTCCGAGAAAATCAAGGAGTCATCCCAAATCAACATAGTGATTGGTAGACCTTAGTAAAAGCTAGCATTAGAATATTAATTTTATGCCCTAAGGTGTTGGATGACATTTTAGCTACAATAATATTCGCTTTCAGTACATAAAAATCTTA
Organism: uncultured archaeon; assembly: GCA_964645905.1. Taxonomy (GTDB): domain Archaea; phylum Aenigmatarchaeota; class Aenigmatarchaeia; order CG10238-14; family SCSR01; genus JACOWB01. Next base: position 10,517 of record CAZYBR010000004.1, on the reverse strand, counting down.
TACCTCCCAATCTTTGTACCCTTTTATTTTAATCACATGATGCCTCGGTCTGTCTCTGTCCTCCAGCCTTCTCAGATAAAAACCGTACAACACTCCTACCAACAAACCTCCGAGATGCGCACCACGCGCTATTGTACCAGGCGAAAACAATCCTAAGAATTCTGATATGACCCAGAAGAATACAGCAAATATCATTGGCATCGGGAAGAATCCTCCTACAAACACCATCGTGGAAGGCATCAATATTGCCAGGGTGCCCATTATGCCATAAATCGCTCCGCTCATCCCGATTGCAGGTATCAACGGGTTGCCAGCTGTCAGAAGATACCCGAGGCCGCCGACTATGCCAGAAACAAAGAATATCGCCAAGAACTTTTTCGATCCTATTCTCGACTCCAATGGGAGGCCGAACATCAGCAGAGCCAGCATGTTGAAGAATATGTGCTGTACGTTCGCGTGGAGAAACATTGCTGTTATGAATGTCCACGGCTTGGATAATGCGTGTGCCGGCACGAATGAGAATTGCATGAGGTCAAACATGCCGGTTAATTGGATAAGGAATGCCACTACTGCGATTATGAAAAATCGCATGGTCCAATTCAACTGGAAAGGCATGAACATGATTTAAACTTTATTTTATAAATGATAGCATGGAAAAAGAAGAACTGCAGTCGTATGAAAAATCTTTTCTGATCGCTGAAGATGCTGTCGGCTTTGCGCAAAAACTAGTGAAGGAGGATGTCAAGGCTCTGCATTTGATCGAGAGTATAGAAAAAAGAATTCTGGATTTGGGAGCCAAGCCTGCATGGCCTGTGAACATCTCCATAAATGAGATTGCCGCACATTACACATCATCTGTAGGGGATACCCTAGTTTTGAAGAAAGGCGATTTTGTCAAAGTCGATCTTGGAGCGCAAGTAAATGGCTACATTTGTGACCGTGCATTCACTGTAAAGATTGGCGAAAAGGCAAATCCTATGATACAGGCGTCTGAGAAGGCTCTGGAAGAATGTCTGAAATTGATCAAGCCCGGAACTCAAGTGCATGAGATATCTGAAGTCTGCGAGAATACTGTAAACGGGATGGGATTCAACGTAGTAAGGAACCTTGCAGGACACAGGATGGGAAGATACAGCCAGCATGAGCATCCTTCGATACCGAACGGCAAGAATTCTATAAAGGACGAGATCGAATCTGGAAATGTTTATGCGATGGAAGTTTTTGTGACAAACGGCAGCGGGTCTGTGATAGAGTCTTCGCCTACACAGATATTCCAATACAGCGGCGATGTCTCTGTGAGGATGTGGGAAGCAAGGAAGCTTTTGGAATTTGCACGAGACGAGTTTGAGAAGCTGCCATTCACGAAAAGATGGATAAGCGGCATATCGCCTTTGAAGCTTGACATGGCATTCAGGCAACTAATAGATGCTGGTGCTATAATAGAATATCCGCCATTGAAGGAAGAGAGTAACGGGATGGTTGCCGTCACTGAAAAAAGTGTGATTGTGAAATAGATTTGGCTTTATATTCTTCGAATAGAAATTATAAATTGTGAGGATTAATCCACCTGTGACTTGGACGCAAGAAGAGTTATCAAAACTAAATGAACTTTATCCAAATTCTCGTTTCAAAGAGCTGTCGGAGATATTTCCTAATAGAAGTTTAAGTGGTATAAGAAGTCAAGCTATAAGATTACAAATCAGGAAAGCTTTCAGGGACACTAAATTTCTTAATCTCGAATCATCATTTTCTCTAGGTTATATAATAGGCGTTGTCAATGGTGACGGCTGTTTATCTTATCGGAAGGAAAAAACTGGAAGGGAACATCATTATATTAGGCTAGGCGTTAAGGACAAGGACTTTAAAGACTTTTTTGTTAATGCAGGATTTTCTATTGAAAGGAAGCAACAGAAGCTCTTGCAAGCAATTAAATTTATTGAAGGTGGTTTATAATCCATATTAAATGTGATAATTGTAGTGAATCGGTAAAGACTGTCGGCAAATTATTCAAGACTGGTTATCTGTGGTTATGCAAGGGTTGCAGGGCGAAGAGAAAGAAGAGAAGCAGATAAACGTATTTTGTGAATCGCATTGATTGGTCTGGCTCATGCTGCATTATGGAATAAAAAGAGATATAAGTGTTACACCAGATTATGGAGAGCGGTACTATGAAAGTCAAATTATTTAAAGGGGGTTTCTTCGAGATGGGAAAACAACAAGGCAAAATCTATCGTGAAAATGGAATGACATTTTCTAATCTGAAAATAGACCAGATTCTATACAAAAAGCAGCTTGCAGTTTACCAAAAGCACTATCCAGAATTGTTAGAAGAGTTTAAAGGAATGGCCAAAGCCGGAAAATTCGACGAAAACAAGTTGATTTACAATTTTATTTGCGGTGAAATACTTTGGTTCAAAAAAAGATTCAAAGAAAGTAAAGCGTGCACTATTTTCGGTGTAAAAAATAGGAATGGCACTTTTGTAGGTAGAAACTACGATTGGCATCCAGTAACCGAAGATATATTTCAAGTATACAAAGTTGAAAACAAATCTAGGAATTCCTTTATAGCGATTTCCGATATGGGTATGGACCGACCGGCTAACGCCAAACCACGCTACCTATACTATAATGCAGATGACGCCATCAACGATAAAGGGTTGTTTATCGGGCTCACCTTCGCTTACAATAATAAACTGAATCATGGGCTGTCTTCTATGCACATGATTAAACTTATCGCAGAGACATGTAAAACAATTGACGATGCATTGGAAGCATTTAAGAAAATCCCACTATGCTGTCCGAAGAATTTCTTTATCGCTGACAAAAACGGGGATATGGTGGTTGTTGAACACACATCTAAAAGATTCAAAACAGTCCACCCCAAAGGCAATGTGCTAATACAAACAAATCATTATGTTGACAGTGAACTCTCTAAAGAAGATACTGTTCTCAAAGAACGACCGACCCACAACACATATTTACGATATTCAGAAACGTTGCGTGATATAAATGAAAACAAACAGGGCTTCGAGCTGTCTAATGTAATGAAACTTCTGGGAAATATCCAATCGTGTGTTTGCCAAAACTACACCAATATAAAAACTATTTGGTCATTAGCACTTGATATGAATAACCGGAATTATAAATTATATTGGAATCTTCTTGGAAAGAGAAGTGAAATAAGCCTAAACATCTAACTAAACTTTTTTCCTTCATCCATTTTTTCCCAATTTTCTTCTTTAGTTTTTGTTGTCGTACCACCGAGTTTATTCCATATGGACTCGAGAAGTCCCGCTATTTTCTTTCCGTTCTTTGCTGTAATAAAAAATGCCAAAACTATTCCGCTGAAGATGATGAAAGGCCAACCTGAACTTAAACCATTGGTCATCATATTGGAAATTGTGCTGCCGAATATCTTAATCAGAAATGCGTTCATGAAAAAATCGAAGAAAATAACAGCTGGGAAAATCGCCAATTCCAATCCTGTTTCCTCCTTCCAGAATAGCAAAACTAGTGCATAGTAAACTGTGTAGAGTACACCTTCGAACCAGTAAAGAGCGGCTACATTAAGACCGCCGGTAAATTTTAAAATTAAAGGCACGCTTGCGCCAGCCACAAAAACAGATATGCCGGCTCTTATGCTATAAGGCATCCACTCATTTGGCCCGAATATTCTTGAGAACATTATGCTAAATAGACCGAACATTCCGCCAACTAGCCATCCTGCATTTGCAGCTACGATTAAAGTGAAAAGATCATTCAAAGCAAGCTTATTGAAAATGAAGTGAATAAAACCTGGTACCCTGCTCCACAATGTCACTAGAGCTAGAATCGCTATTATCGACCACTTTGCGCTGAATGGAAGCAGGATTAATGATATGATGAAGATTACTATGCTGGTGTAATACAGTGGTTTCCATAGAACCAGGTCTTCCATTTAAATCGCCTTCTCATCATTAACGAGAAGTCTATTACCCCACCTCCGAATAGCATAAATTTTCAATATGTTAAGACCATTTTCAAGTGGGTATGTTGTTTTTTCATTCTGCATTATCAATTGCCCTCTCGTAGAGAGGCTATATTCAAATGCACCAAGGGTTGCTCTATATCCATCTCCATCCGGAATAATTTCATGGAATGGCAATGACCTAGGATAGCCTCTGCTGTCTACAAGAAATATAGTTGCACCTCCTTGTCCTACCCTACTGCCGTCGCTGAGAGTTCTGTATTTATTGCGCATAAGAACACCTATGCTATGTGGCCCCTCATGCTGTCCTTGCATATCTTGCACAGTTTCATCAGTTGCATGTGTCCTTGCAGGATTACCTTCTTTGCATTGAGGTGATTCAGGCAAGTTATCTTAGTGCATATGTCGCAAGTACGGTTGCAGTAGACGCATGTCTGTGTATTGCACTCGTTGCATGGTCCTCTTTCCTGACCATTGAATACTGGAGATTTGCACACTTGGCATTCTTTTTCCATGTTAATCACTTGTTACCATCTAGTAGTTATAGAAATACTTATAGTTTCAGTCAGATTTACCTTAAAATTACGCTAGATTTAAGTCTTTATCTTAAGAAATAAGATGTATGAAAGAAAACTCAAGTAAAAAGCCTAAGGAAATAAGACTGGATGACATAGATAGACAAATTATGAGCATCTTGTGGAAGAATTCCAGGACAAAACTGACCAGCATATCCAAGGATGTGGGGCTTTCTGTAGATTCTGTCAAGAAAAGAATCAAGAAACTGGAGGATAGCAAGGTAATAATGAGATATAGCCTAAACATCGATACAGATAAACTGGGATTACCTTTAGGCATACACGTGCACATCAAATTGAAAGATGTTGTAAAGGAGAGATATCAGGAGTTCGTTAACGAGCTTGCCAGAAACCATCGCGTTATTGTGTTGATAGACATGCTTGGAGACTATGACATATTTACAGTCTTCTTGGCAAAAGACACTGAAGAGATGGACGAAATGAAGCTTGAATTAAGGCAGAGGTTTTCTGATATAATAGGAGAATGGACAGAGAGCATTACGTCTAGGATCCGTATACTGGAAGAATTCAGGTTCTAAAGCAGGCAGAATTTTGTTTTCGGTGCATCTATTATCTGTATATCCGCAAAACCGGATAACATCTCTTTGTTCCTGACTATGTTGTTTTTATGGCCGCCATTGTGTTCTATTTCAAAAAATTTCCATTTCCCATTTTCAAAGAAGCATACGTCTGGCCGCATCTTTATTCCATTGAAAACCAACTCTTTCTCCGTGATCACTTTTCTACCCTCATTTCTTAATCGTCTTGCTAATTCATTTTTCAATTTGAAGTGTGAGAAACATTCGTTCCTAAAAATGAAATCGAGTAGTATAGACTGCCCGTTTCTTACTCCAAATTTCATTCTCCGCTCCTTTTTCTTTAACTCGGTAAATTTCTTCAAAGCCTCGAGCATTTCTTCTAGTCTCATTTAGACGACCTTTTGCAGAGATATTTATTTATCAGAACATAAATTTAAAGAAAATGCTCCAACTGGGCGTGAGAGTTCGTGAGAGCTACAAGTGATGTAAAAGTGGAGATAATGAAACACAACAGTATACGTAAAGATGAGTTAGAAAACGTAGTTAAAATCGTTAAATGCCTTGAAAAAGGTCAAGACGACCTTCTTTGGTATAGAAAGATAGGAAAAATCTGCAATATCAATCATAAGACTGTGTCTAGGCTTATTGATAAATATCTGGGCATGTTTGTGGACATTACTGAGGGAGTAGAGCCTTTCCAGAAGATAAAGCTTGTGAGACTAAAGCCTGGAAATGATCTTAACAAGATCCTGCGATACATGGCCATCAAGCAGAAAATAGAAACCATAAGGAGCACAAAGTGAGCTTGCAGAGCGATAACGCAAAGTATTTGCCTACAAAATACAAGATTTTAATAATCTGATCAAGGATATAACAAGGCTAGAAGCCTGATCAGAATCTTATCTCTCAGAAATATACAATACTTATATACTTGGAACGCTATATTATATTCTACGTTTGATTGGTCTTCCTCCATAGGGGTGAAAAAATATGTCAAAATTCAGTCCGTTCATAGGTAAGGTAAACGTACCTTGTAGAAAATGCCATAACTTTGTTAGGGCTGGTGTTTTCGAAAAGATAGAGATATGCCCTCATTGCAGAATGAAGTGGAGCAATTAATTCCGCTTCTTTTCTACTTTCTTTCTTAGCATGTATCTAGGTATATTTAACCGTCTGTTTATGTGTTTGACTGTTCGTTTGTCTGGTCCTGATCTATAGATGCGTCTGTCTGTGCGTCTGGACGCTTGTATCTGAGCCACCTTTCCTTCCCGCCTTTGTTGAATTTCTCTATTTCGTTCGTTCTAGGAAGAGTCATCATTACCATAGTCCTAAAACCAGAGTCGCTCAGATCCATCTTTTTAGCAAAATCCTTGAAACTAGCCTCTCCAGCAAGCTTAACTAACTGTATCAGCTCTTTCATACGTCCAGAAGGAGCATATCTGCTTTCTATAACCTCTATTTTATCTAAAAGTTGGGTCTTCAGGGGTTCAGGAGCTTGTCCGGATAAGAAACGGAGTGAACCCAATGCTTCTATCGTAGCCTGAAAGCGTCTTTGTGAACCTTCTTCTAGCTGCTTTGATTGTTTCTCAAGCTCAATGACAAGCCAGTCCTTGGAAGGCATCATGGTTTCGATACGGTTTAAAGAAGAATTGATATCATGTATAGATCTACCCGTATATCCGGCGGCAAAACCAAGTTGAAGAGAATCTTTCTGTATCTCAGCTGGAACTGAGCTTTCATTATTTTGAACGTCTGTCTGTTTGTCCGTCTGTCTAAACAGACGTTTAAACGCATCGAAAATCATAATATTTCTATTGTTTTTCACACAAATAAAGATTTTGTCTAAACTCACAGCACTAGCAACAGGTTTATTTCTCACTATCTGCTTTTTCGACTACCAACCGTCTAACTCTCACTTACTATTAGTAGAGATAATCCAATTATGCAAAAAAACTTATACTCACATTTATATATTATACCATCCATCTTTTTTTATCTATATTATATAGAATATACTACATTATCTCTTATATCATGTCTCACTAATATATATAGCCACACAAACAATTATCATATAACTTATATTTTCTACTATATAATAGATTATCGCTCACTCTCTATAAATTACATTCACTCTCAACTATATAATACTGTATATGTTTTATTTCAGTATAGAATAGGCAAAATAGGGTATATCCAAAGGTTAAACAAGCTATATGAGCATCTTCTATTGTTCATAGATAACAGGAAATTCCATATATTATACTCACGGATATATGTGATGCAGCATATAACCATAAGATTCTTAAGTATTGCATATCATATGTTAGATATGGTTACATACTCCGAACTTGTGGGAAGGAATGAAAGAATAGCTAACAAAATAAGTGACAAGTTAGAATCACATGATGTACTTGGGTTATTTTCTACCATATATCACTTTGCTTTTATTTTCGGCGGATATTCAATAGTTTATGGAGAACCTGCATTAGAACTGCCCCTCAGACATCTTTCAAGAGCTGGAAGATGAATAATTCACCCTAATATATATTCTATACAATATAATTCATCAAGCTTAAGAAATTTAATTGTTTCTAAATTAATATGTTACTGGAACGTCATAGTCCTATTTTTGTTTTGAGAAGGTATTTTGATCAAAGTAAAGAATTTGAAGAAAAAAACATAAGAGGAATTACTTATTTAGAGCCGTTTGAACCGGATATATGGGGTAATATACCAGATAGAGTTTATATTCAACGATGCGTTAATGGACTAGGAGAAGGCTGGTACAACATAGATGTCAATAAACTAACTGGCGAAGCTGTACTTATTCCTTGTGCAGAGCCAGAATAATTCACTCTAACACATATTCTCCAGCACATACTGAGTGGTAAATGGTATTATCTGAAAGTGTTTTAGGCGTGTTTTGTGTTAATTTGCTTATAAGATTTAAGTTATTACACTCCTATATCTGATAGGTAATAATTTGTCAGAGAATAGAATAATTTCTGGAACTGCTATGGCGATTATTTTTGGATCAAGTGCGTTACTAGGTTCTTTTCTTATACCAAATATGGATTTCGGTAGTAGAGTAATTTTATTTTTCTTTGGATTAGCCATGATATGGCTTGGTATAAGATTTTCCAAAGGTTGAATTATAATTACATTTCTAGAAATTAATTTGTAATACTATGTAATACGTTTAAATACAGAACCATAAAATTTAAATACATTGTAATGCATTGTATTACAATGGGACATAGACCTATATCTCTCAGAATACCTGATAGTGATTTAAAGAAAATAGATGAAATTTCTACTAAAGAGAATATTAAACGTAGTGTTGTAATCCAAAAAGCAGTTAAGAAATATTTAGAGATGTATAATGGCAATGAAACAACTAGCTTATTAGAGGTAAATAAAAAAATTGATGAATTAGAAAGGAAGTTTTCCTTATTATTATCGAGAGTGAATATTTTAACAAATCAAATTGATCGTATAGTTAAGAAAAATGAAGAAAATAAGGGTAATTATGGAAGAACAAAGCCGACCACTGAATTCGACAGATATACAAAACCTATTAGATTCAGTTAATTCTCAAAATCCTTGGCATGATCCAAAAAATAATGATTGGTTTTTGACGGACGGCTCTTTAAGAGATGTAATAAAAGCAGAAAATGAAGGATTATACGAACCGCCTAAGACTTTCTATTATTTGGAGAAAAATTTCTTTCTACCAATGTTTTCTAGTCGAAACAACTGGGGTATATTTGTAATGCTAGGACCTAGAAGAATTGGGAAAACGTCTACACTAAAATACATGATTAAAAAAATGATTGAAAATGGATTAGACAAAGACTCATTTGTCTATATTTCTCTTGATCAAGATGAGATGTTAGTTGATAATGTAGGTAAGAAAAGAGTTTTAAAAGAATTTTTAACTGAGGTTATTAATAAATACAAAAAAGATAGTTCCCCCCTAATAATTATTTTAGATGAAGTTACATTCTATAAAGGATGGGCTAGATCAATTAAAAATCTTGTAGACACCGGGAAAATCGGTCCTGGAATAGGATTAATAGCAACTGGTAGTTATTCGTTGGATTTGAGTAGTGCTAAAAGAGAATTAGCTGGAAGATATGGTCCTTTGGGTGATAAAGTAAACGGTGAAGTTTATTTCCATCCTAAAAGGTTCATAGAAATGAGTGAATCAATTTTAGGTCCAAAATTCCAAGAATTTGTTAGAAATAGTTTTGGTAGATCTGTTAAACGTGTCGGATTGATTGAGTATCTTGCTGGATTTCAAAGTGAATCAGATGCTAGAAAATTTCAATATAAAATAATGATGGACGAATTAATGCAAAATTATTACGATGACCTACATAATCTTTTCGAAAATTTTTATATTAAAACAGGCGGTTACCCTAGAATAATTTTTGATGCGGTTTCTACTAATAGAAAGGGGTTGACATCTGTAGATGATGCAAGATATTATCAAGACATATACGTATTGTTTACTACAGATTCTGAAAAATTCGGACTTTCGCAAGAAGAACTAAAAAAAATGTTATCTAAAATAAAATTTCCTTCTATGCAAATCACGGATTTTACTTCTTTTTTCAATATGTCTAAAGACAAAATTAGCCCTTATTTAGATTATTTGGAAACTTCTGGATTTATGAGATTTTTACCATCTTTATCATTACCTGAAGATATCGATAATAAATCATTTTTAGTGCAACCCAGTAAAACATCTTTTAAATTAATAGTAAATGACCCTGCGGCATTTTTTTCTATCTATCTGGCATCTAGAGGAATAAATAAAGGTGTATTTAACTCAATTAATAGTGTTATCGAACGTGAAGAAAATGTATTAAATTTTCTTTTTGAATCTATAGTTCTTTCACATTTAATACACATGCCTGTGTTAAACCCGTCTAAAATAGGTTATATTCTTGATAAGAAAACCGGTAAAGAATTTGATGGGTTTTCTTGGTATGTAAATTTCAAGAATGAATTAGTTTTAATTTGTATAGAAATAACACGCGACAAAGATTTGCATGATATAGAAGAACGGTCAAAATTTGTTAAAGATAATTATGGTGTGAAAAGATTGATTGTTGTGACCAATCAAAAGAGATTCGAAATAAAAGAAAATTATGTTGTGATACCAATAGAAATTTTTCTATCTCTGTTATAATTTAAATACTAAGTTATCAGAGATAACATACACTATCCTTCAGTTATACCCGGTATCGTAAAGTCCCTGAAAAATTTGAATTTTCCGAGGTTGTCGGGCGTCCATGTGCCCCCTGTCCGCCTTATTATTGTTATTTTGCACGGTCTACCATGTCTTTCATCAGGCACGTAAGTGATATCCAAACTCTCACTTTCTACGCTTAATTTGTACTGGAACTCTCAGCTCTTCTTCGGCTA
>CAZYBR010000003.1:46267-48227 GCA_964645905.1 uncultured archaeon | reverse complement strand
TAGGAATGATGCTCGGTGCAGGCTTAGGTGCTGGATACGGTGCATCTATGGGAGCGGGCATTTATGCTGCAAGACGTCTTTATAGAGAAACTGGACCTACAGTAGCACGTATTAAGAAGGCGCTTAACTTTGCGTAGTAGAGGCAGATTTTCCGAGCTTGAATCAAGACTCTTACGAGTTACACCTGTTGAATTTATAGTAGGTACAGCATACGAGACTGTAAATCATCTTACTTCGGGAATTTATCCTGCATTAATCAGAGGCTTGGAAGGCGGTATAGAGGCAGTTGGCTTGGGAATTTTACCTGTTGTCGCCGGCCGTGGATTGAGAATAATTAACGGCGCTGTGAGCGCTCCGGGAAATGCACACAGAAGATTTACAAATGCTACTTTTCGTCTGATACCGCATTTTATGTACTCAGGTGCCGTTCTGAACGGTATACGTCAATATTTTGATGGTAACACTGATACAGGCGTATATGCCAGAAGACTTGTAGAAGGCGGGGTTGTTGGAGGACTTGCAGCTGTTGCACCATGGTTGCTTTATATGGGCCAGAGACATGGTGTCTATGGGCACATAAGAAATGCGTATGTTAATGCGAACAGAGGAATATACAATTTTGTCAATGATAGAATAGGTCCTGCATATGGCGCTACGAAAGGCCGTATAGCTGGAATAGGCGCAGCTATAGGCACAAACGCAATGGGTGCTGGTGCTCTTTATGGAATTACGAGAGCAATTTTGTAGTTTTATTCTTAACGGTTGAATTCTGTTTATGGCTTTAACATTGATTGGCTTGGGCTTGTTTGATGATAAAGATTTGTCTTTGCGAGCGGTAGAAGAATCAAAGAAATCTGATCTAGTTTGCATAGAGCTTTACACAGGCAAGTGGTATGGTGACATATCAAATTTACAGAAATTAATCGGAAAAGAAATAGTCCAATTAAAACGGAAGGATCTGGAAGAGAATTCAAAAAAAATCTTGGAAGAAGCGAAAAATAAAAGGGTGGCAATTTTCATTATTGGCGATCCTTTGATAGCCACTACACACATATCATTGATTTTAGATGCTAGGAGACTTGGAATAGAAACAAAAATAATCCACAATTCATCTATCGTATCAGCTATCGGAGAAACTGGATTACATGCATACAAGTTTGGTCCTATAGTGACAATACCTTTCAAGGAAAAAACAAAAGGCAAATCACCACAGTCGATTTTCGAAATCATAAAAGACAATAAAAAACGTGGATTGCATACACTTTGTCTGCTTGACGTAGTTGCTGATGAAAACAGATATATGACAATTTCCAATGCATTACAAATTTTGTTATCAGGTAACATAATTTCACAGAAAGATAAAATGGTGGCCTTTTCCAAAGCAGGAAGTGATAAACCAGCAATAGTTTATGATACAGTGAAAAATCTTATTGGGAGAAATATAGCCGATGTACCGTCAGTATTGATAATACCTGGAAAATTGCATTTCACTGAAGAAGAATTCTTAGAAAATCTCTAAGCTTTGCTATAAGCTCGGTTTTGACTGTTCAATGCGGCAGCGAAATGATAAATCGCCTGCGGCATGTTCTTTACAAGACTTCTAATTGTACCACCAGTTTTCTGCAAAGCATGATATGCGGCACCTACAAAACCATTTTGTTGATAAGAACTGACCAAGCCGTTCTGGCCTACAGCGTTTAATCTCATGACTTCAGTCAGACCTTCATTTAGGGCACTTCCATATTCCATAGCCAAAAAACCCGCTAAAGGATCAGTTTTAAATTTCTTCTTTGCATAATCTCTAAGTGTTCTATCATACCCGAAAACTTTGTCCAAAACTTTGTGTGTGGCTTCGTGCACATATACAGTCAATGCATTCAACGGACTTTGCACATATTTTCTTAAAATGCTGGTTCTTTTAGCGTTCCTTCCAATAGGTTCATATGTACCCAGAGCACCG
>CAZYBR010000003.1:0-46167 GCA_964645905.1 uncultured archaeon | reverse complement strand
CCGACTATTAAGATAATCAAAGCGACTGTGCTGTTGTTTAGGCCTCCTATAGAGTTAAATCCACCTCCAAATGGATTTTCAATCCCAGGAAATATTGACGAACCACCGCTAGCGAAGAACACACCAGCGACAATTAATAGCAACACGGTTATGATGATAGTTGGGTTCAGAAATGCTATATTACCTTCTTTATCTTTGGGCATCAGACCGCCTGAGCTAAACATTGATACCAAAATTAGAGCCACTATAACAGTTAAAATAACTACTACCGAATTGCCGGCAAATTTTGCCAGAAATTCACCGAATGTTATGCCCACCGGAGTGTAGACCATTATAAATCCGGCAATTGACAATGCTACAACAATATTGATGGCTTTCCCGCCCTTACCTGCTTCGCCTCCAAATAAATTAACTCTCATCAATAACCCGTACAATACTGCAAATACCAGGACGAAAGGAAGAAAAATTTGGAATACTCCCATGTCTTTGAATGTCTTCACGATATCTTGAAATGCTTGTGCAAATGCAATCCCAGAAAACATCAATAGGCTAGCGACAAACCCAAAGCCAATTTTTGATACCAAATCTCTATTCATTCTCAATTTCCGCCTTGTCCATCATTTTTTTTCAGATCCGTCAGATCTGACGATCATAAATATACTGCCTATAACTAATAATATTATCACGATAGATATAAATGTGTTCGATGAAAACATATCCCCGAAATTATCCAATCCTGGGAAGAGAATAGTCCCCAGTCCGCTTGAAACCAAAATCACGACTCCTATTAGTAATGAGACGATTACAACCGCTCCCCAGAAAGGCGCTTTCATTTTCTCTCCCAGACTCTTGGCCAAATCTGGCGGGAAGAACATACCGGCTATTACCAATGCAACCAAAACTACCAAAGTTACGCTAAAGCCTTGAACGAAGAAGGCAGACAATTTACTCTCGATGTCAACACCGAGAATTATAGGCGCCGCCCAGACAAACAGGCTGATGGCAAACGCCACGATGGCATTTACAGCTACATTAGTTTCAGGTTCGCCGAATAATTTCGCCCGCCTCAACCCGCCATAAAATATGGCCGCAGTGAGAATGAAAGGCAGGAAAAACTTGAAGAAACCCAATGACTGCAATTGCAATATAGCGTCTTCAAAGAACGCCATCAGTTACCACCTTCCTTTCCAGAGCTCATTGTAATGAGAAGCAGTGCGATAAATGCGATTATCACGATTATGGTCAAGCTGAGAAAATCTGTAGGTATCCTAGCCTTGGTTATGAAATTCCCCAGAGGCTTCCCTACGAAACCGAACAACCCGAAGATTATTGCGAATGCAACCACGACCCATATCATCAGTACAGCAGGTCCCCCGTTCTTGAATATTTCAGGGAGTTTCTCCTGCAGGTTCGGCACGAAAAAGCTCGCTATCAGAAAGCCGACCACTAGGACTACTATGGCGACGATTCCTTGCGTCAGAAAACCAGTCAATGGTCCCACCACTCCAGAGCCTCCAAGAGTCACAGGCAGCCCGAAAATCAGCAGGCCTGCGGATATGGACACTATCCCGTGGATTACCGGAGAATCGCCCAGGATCTGCGTTTTTCTCAAGAGCGCGTACACGAGCACGCTGAACAATATGAAAGGCAGCAAGAAGTTGTAGAACCCTATTTCAACAAGCCTCTGTGCGGTTATTTCAAAAATGTTAGTCATCCGTCTCTTTCAATAATTTGCACTGCTAAAAATTTAAACATGTGCCTAGCGTTTTTTAGATCGTATAAGGTTTCTTTGAAATTCAATCTCTTTTAACTTGTCTCTTATTGACGTTCTTTCTCCCGAACTTGAACCGCCTACGCCAAAAAATCCTGATGACTTGTATTTATCCAAAAGCCTCTTTTCTTCTTTGTCGAGTTCCTTCAATTTCTGTTCATCGTTTAGTCCTATGCTTTGCGCTACTCTATATCCTCTGCGTATCAACGCGAAAAATATTATGATAAATATCCCTCCCAATGCGACTATAGAGCCGGTTATGCCCATCTGCACCAGATATGATGCAAGAAATTGGAACGTCTCTGGCTTGCCCCCATATATCATTATTGTAAGACCCAGTGCGAGTATGACATAAATTGAATTGTGCGAGCCGAACACCCCGCTCATCTTAAGGCCAATCAAAAGCACTGTGAAAAATATGAAGAACGGTACAATGAAAGTTATGAGAATGCTGCTCAGGTCTCCTGCGAAAGGATTGATCAATTCTAAAGCCATGGAACTATAATAATTTAGTCAATATGAAATTTAAGCTTCTCGTTTGAATCTCTGCACCAAATCGGTCAATGCCCTTACAGATTCAATCAGTGCGGGAAGCGTCTCCTTGAACGCCTTCTCCAGCCCGCCTATCCTCATCTCTATGTCGCTGCTGCTGTCCTTGAAAGTCTCGATCTTGCTCAGTATCTGCGTCTGCTCGGCATTTCTCAGGTTCATTATCTCGCTTATCCTGTCGCTGACTTCCTGTATCCTCCTTTCTATCTCCTGCGCCTTTACCGAGAATTCTGTTATCTTCTGGGTTATCTCGCCAAGCCTCGCCTGCACAACATAATCTACATATTCTTCTGTCGGGTAGTTCTGCTGGTAATTCTGGTAATATTCTTGCGGCAATGATGTCTCAGGCAGTTGCGGAGATTGCTGCTGCGGCTTCGGCAGGAGCTCTTCTAAAGTTGGCAGTGCCTGCTCATTTCTTGCAGGCTGGCTCGCTTGAAAATCCTGTTGCGATGATGAATTTGTAGCTGCAAACTTGATTGACTGCGTCAAAGCGTTGTCTATCTCTTCAGGAGAATAACCTTCCTTCCTTAAAACATCAATGACCTCGACTTCAGAGAATCCCCTTCCGGTCAAGTCCCTGACTCTCTCGACAGGTACGGAACCTTTTCCTCTTCCAGAACTTTTCAAAAAGGGCAGCGCCATTATTTCACTATAGTTAATTTCCTTTTAAGTAGGCATAAATCTAAGCTTTTTTAATTCTCGGCATTTTGTTGTCGATCATCTTTTCGACTTCATCCTTTGTCGCGAATTTCGCAGTGATGGGATTTATCAGCTCTATGAAAGTCTCCATCTGCTTCAATTCCCTTTTCGTCGCGGACTTGGACAATTCCTTGCTGATCCGAAGTATTTCGCCTTCTATGTTCAGCAGCTTTTCTGACACTGAAGCAAACTTGTCATTTATTTTGTCAAGCGACAATCTGAGGTCGTTCAACTGCGTCAGTGCATTTTCCTGCAACGCCTCGATGGAATTCTCCAGCCTGTCTATCCTCTGCTCTATGATCCTGATCCTTCTTGTGCTGTCATTCATCCTGGTGACAAGCTCCGCGCCTAGGTTCTTGTCATCGTGCTTCTCAAAAGGCAGAGTCGGCAGGTCCATGATAAAGATTTGTTTAACTACGCAAATAAATTAATTATATAACCATGGCCGTAGAGTATGAAGTTATTGATGGCGTATTGAAGATAAACTGCATGAACTGGGCCATAGCCCCGAGCATAGAAGATTCTGACGCCACCATGGCGATTGTCATAGATAAATTATTAGAGGCAAGAGATGCGACAAAAGTTGTCTTGATTGAAGCCAGAGAGAACGAATATGATGAAGAGCAGACAAGAATGCTGCGCGAGATCGCAGAAGCGTATAACAGGATATTGAATATAGACAAGATAATAAGCCTGAAAAATTTCGGACCGCCTCAATGCGAAAAACTTTATTCCAAAAGGCTCGCTGATTTGCAATTTTTGATTTTGGAAGCCCTTAGAAAAGATCCAATTGGGGCTTATTTGAGAATCGTGAAGATGGTCAATTCTAATAAAGTTCTGGAAGGAACTGCACCATTCGGGCAAAAGGTATGTTTCACAGGATATCTGGACAGCGCGCTGATTCCGATTAAACAGATATTGGAAGGATGCACTCTGATTCAGAAAGCAATGCCTATTCTGCAAAATTATCAATTGGGCAGCAGGGACGTGTATCGTGAATTGTTCTCACCGACAGTCCGACCGAACTTCATGCTGACAAGATTCATGCTGTCGATACCGAAAGGCGCAAGGCTGCTCACAAAATACTCCATTAAAGGGGCGGATGTAGAAATATACAAGCTGCCGGCTAAGGTGCGGCATCTGTACCATATCACACCAAAAGAATTCGTATTGAGCGACGACAAGTACACGATGCTGGATTCAGCCAGAAGATATCTCGCAGCGCACAGGCCCACGCAGGCAGAATCGGTGGAACCAGAAAAATCAAGGGAGCTCTTCAAAAATCTGGGAAGAGACTTGATACGCGACATATCGAGGAGCATGAACATCAAGCTCGAAACGAACGAGATAGAAGAGCTTGCAGGAATCCTGTCGAGATACACCGCAGGTTACGGGATATTGGAATTGCTGTTGGCAGACGAAAAGATACAGGATATTTTCATCAATGCACCCATAGGCACGACACCGATTTACATCAGCCATGCAGACATGGAAGAATGTGAGACGAATCTCATACCGACAAGCGAAGATGCTGATTCGTGGGCGACGAGATTCAGATTATATTCTGGACGACCACTTGATGAATCGAATCCTGTTCTTGATACTGAGTTGTTAGTTCCAGGCGGGAGGGCAAGAGTGGCTGCAATCACAAGAAGCTTATCACCAGATGGATTGTCTTTTGCGTTCAGGCGCCACAGAGAAAAGCCTTGGACATTCCCGTTATTTGTAAAGAGCAAGATGTTCAACCCGCTTTACGCAGGGTTGATGAGTTTCATTATTGACGGCGGACGGGCATTGCTGGTCGCAGGTGGAAGAGGCTCGGGAAAGACTTCCGTGCTTGGTTCATTGATGCTCGAGATAATGCCGAAATTCAGAATTTTATCTCTGGAAGACACTTTAGAATTACCGATGAACTCGTTGAGACAATTAGGGTACAATGTAGAAAAAATGAAATCGCGTTCTGTGATTACAAAAGTCGAGACTGAATTGCCTGCAGACGAAGCTTTGCGAACAGCATTAAGATTGGGCGATTCAGTTTTAGTTATAGGGGAAGTAAGGTCCGTTGAGAGCCTTGCATTATTTGAAGCAATGAGAATCGGCGCATTGGCAAATGTTGTCGCCGGAACTATACATGGCGAATCTGCTTATGGCGTGTTTGACAGGGTTGTCCATGATTTAGGCGTTACACCAACGAGTTTCAAGGCGCTTGATTTGATCACAATTTGCAATCAGTTAAAGACTCCTGATGGTTTGCACAGATTCAGAAGGGTCACCGAAGTCACCGAAGTCAGGAAGCATTGGAAAGAAGATCCTTTAGACGAAGAAGGATTTGTAAATCTTATGGAGTATTCTGCGAAGGAAGACATGCTCAAACCCACTGGCACATTGATAGACGGCGAATCGCAAGTTTTGAATGAGATCTCAACAAGGGTAAGGGAATGGAAGGGGCAGTGGGATGCTGTATGGGACAACATTCTGCTGAGGGCGAAGATAAAAGAAACGACTGTGAACCTTGCAGAGAGCTTGAATAAAAATAATATCTTGGAAGCTGACTATGTGGTCGAGTCAAATTCGATGTTCCATCTGTTCTCCGAGCAGGTGAGGCAGGAAGTAGGTGCAATGGATTCGAAGATGATATATGATAAATGGAATGAATGGTTCAGGAAAAGAATTAGTTAAATAAAACCGAATTCTATAGCATGAGAAAGGCAGTGGCGATACCGTATATTATTGCACTTGTTCTCGGCGTGATAATCATAGCTCTGGTCGGCTACTTTTTATTTGGACAGTTTGGTAAAACATCTACAGTTGGAAAGGATGCAGAATGCCAATCAAAATTACTTCAATACTGTATGAAATGGATTAGTAATGATAGAACATGCAGTGATAGCACAAGGCCAGATCCGAAGATTCTTGAAGGATGCCCTAGTGGGCCATTAAGAGCAGATTGCCAAGAAGTAAATGTAGGATGTCCAGCTTGATACAAATGAAAAAAGGAGTAGCAATACCATACATCATCGCCCTGATTATCGGGGTTATAGTAGTCGCAGTTCTCGCTTACTGGCTTATTTCTACCGGCGGTAAAGGAAATAAATTTGGCGACGATGCGTTGTGCACATCCAGAAAAACAGAATATTGCACGACCCAAAATAGTGATACTTTATCAAAAGTAACAGAATCTTGCTCATCAGTCCCGATTTGGTGCGATTATTGTAAATTTATTCCGAATTGGAAGCCTTTATCTGGTCCGCCTTGTCCATCTAAATAATCTTAATCCTTCCTAAAATCAAATTCTAATCAATGCCTATAATCTCCAGAGAATACGAGGAATTCCTTAGAGAGGAACAAGCCTCCAAGAAGCTCAGCTTGTATGAAAGACTCTGCAGCATATCCGGAAAAATCCTCCCGTTGGATCCGCCTTTCGGCGGCATGAAAAAAAATTATCTTGAATCCATCGAATTCTCGCATCTGAAGGTCACGCCCAAAGGCGCATTCTCGCTTTCCATTTTGTCGTTCTTGGGAATTTTCCTAGTTTCCATGGCAGGTCTGATATTTCTAAATTCGTTCGCAGTTTCTTCAGTTGTTCTGGCTCTTCTCCTCGCATTAATAGCGTTTTATTTCACGGTAAATTATCCGAACCACTATGCGACGGTTTTTAGGATAAGCGCTTCCTCGGAGATGGTTCTTGCAACAATATACATGAGCATATCAATGCACTTGTCTCCAAACCTTGAGAACGCTGCGAGGTTCGCTTCAAGAAATCTGAGAGGATCATTATCCATGGACTTGCGCGAGCTTCTTTGGAGTGTTTACACGAGAAAATATGACAAGATAGAAGACGCATTGGACTACTTTATTGAAAAGTGGAAGAGGGACAGCAAGGAATTCTCAACTTCGCTTTATCTTATCAAGAACTCCGGGATAGAATCTGAAGAAAAAAGGGAAAAATTCCTCGATGAAGCAGTATCTGTGATGCTCGACGGCACGAAGGAAAGGATGAGAACTTATTCAAGGCAGTTGAAAGAGCCGGTCACGATCCTGAATGCGCTGGGGATTTTATTGCCGATAATAGGGCTTGTGTTTTTCCCGCTGGTGGGCTTATTCATGCCAGAACTGATAAAACCTGTATTCCTGGTTTTAGGCTACGATTTTTTCCTCCCGTTGATAGTATTCCTCTTCATGAACAGCTATCTTGAAAAGAGGCCGTACAGTCTGCGCCAGCCCGACTTGACGAAGCATCCGGATTTCCATACAGTTAAATTCAGTGAAAAGTTCTACACCATACCATTGATGGTATCCCTGCCGATAATCGCATTGGGCACATTCAACATAGTTGGCGATAAAGGGCTGTTCAGCACTTCGCTTCTGCTATTCTCATCATTGATAACTCTCGGGCTCTTTGCAGGAATAATTTCGTACACATACCTTTCAGTCAGGAGAAAACTAAAAATAAGGAAAGAGATATCAGAGATAGAAACCGAGTTTGCCGTGGCATTATTCCAATTGGGCAGCATGATACTGCGCGGAACCCCGCTTGAAAGGGCTCTTGGAAACATCAAAGGCGAAATGAGAAATCTTCGCATATCGCGGTTCTTCGACAAGATATTGTACAACATCGAGACTTTCGGGATGACATTCGAGAATGCGGTCTTTGACAAGAAATATGGAGCCATAAATTTCTATCCTTCAAACATCATTGAATCTGCGATGCGTGTCATAGTCGAAACTTCCAAAAAAGGGATGCAGAGCGCGTCAAAGTCAATGGTGATAATCTCCAAATATCTGAAGGACATGCATGAAGTCGACCAGGAATTGAAGACAATGTTGGAGGAGGTCACATCGAACATGAGCATACAGGGAATTCTTCTGGCGCCATTGAGCTCAGGCGTCGTAGTCACAATTGCAAGCGTGATGACAAAACTTTTAATAAACTTGGGCGAGACGTTGGATTCCGTTTATTCAAGCATAGGATCGTCCTTGGGTCCCGCAGGCGGCGTAGGCACAGGAGCAATATCTTCCATAGTAAACCTGAGTTCGATCATACCTGTCCACGGTTTCCAGTTGATTGTAGGCATATATCTCGTAGAAATAGTTGCTATCATCGCAATTACATTAAGCACGATTACAAACGGCGATGAGAGCCTATTGAAAAGACTCACGATATCGAAGACGATGCTGTACAGCTCGATAGTCTATTTCCTCACTCTCATATTCACTTATTATCTGTTCACGTCAGTCGTCTCGATAGAGAAATTAATAGTGTAAAACCAAGTGATAGATATGAAGGGCATAAGCAAGGCAATAATGTGGTTCATAATCATGCTCGCAATGACGTTGCTGATAATCCTTTCAGCATACCAATTGGCCACAAAGCTGGGTGCAGGCTAAATGTCGAAAGGCACTTTCGAGGCGTCGCTTGGAGTTGTCATATCTGTTATACTGGCAGTCGCGGCTTTGGTCCTTATCTGGTATTTCCATGAGAAAATATTCGGGTTCTTCAGCGGTGTGATACTTGAGGGATTACAAAACTTTATCAAGTGTACATTGAAAGCTATTGTTACATTCAATATTGCAGGATGCTGAATATTTATTCTACCCATTCAAATTAGTAGTAATGTCGAAAGGAGCCTTGGCCATCGAAGGCGTAATGCAAATTTTTTTAATGATAGCTGTGATAGTCGTCGGGATGGCGTTTCTGCTCAAAGCGTTCGGGATTGACATTTTCGGATGGTTACAAGACAGGTTAGGAGTGTTCGGTTTACCTGATTCTGGTCGTGCATTGTATGTAAGGCTCGATACGAATCCCAAAAAGATATTTGAATTTAGGCTTACAAGTGATGAATTCTTTCTTGTAGACGATGAAGCAGCCTTCAATGAATTTAAAAGCTATTTCTATTTATCAGAATTTCCTACAGGAAAATGTACCATACTTAGTGTTGAATACAACGGAGCTCAACAAGTTTTAGGATTAATCCCACTAATAGAAAGACGAGATAAAGGTGGTATCTACTATGTTCTACCTGGTACATTGCTTCAAAACGGATGCACTAGCATACGTGGATGTATAGAAGCAACAACAGAACCAAAATGGAATTTATGTGATTTTCGTGAGGCAATAGGTAAAGTTAAAGGGCCCTGCGATACTAAATGTAGTTATATTGCTAAAGAAGGTGTTTTTGGAAGTTATGTGACGAAGGAAGGCAAATGCAGCACACCTTACAGTTATGTTGATTGCGACCCAGGTGGTGCAAACATTGGAATACACAGGGATTATCATAGCGGTCTTTTGGGTTTAGCTGGAACTAATTTTTGTGATTACGAGCGATCCCGTCCAACAAGTCCTTCAAATCTTGAAGGTCAAGGAGACGTTATAAATGAAGTGTTCAATAACGATCAAGGATGGAAATGCGAAGGCCAGAACTGCAATCTGTTGGACAAAGAAAACAAAGTTTATGAAATTAAATACGGCATAGTTTGCGATGACAAGGGCAAATGGCAGGCATGTAATCCTGAGAAAGAGAAAAACAAAGTTTCCGAAGGTAGTTCTCAAGTTTCAGGATTAAACGACTGCAGGTGCGAAAAGAATGGTGATAATATGTTTGCTTGGGAAGGATCATGCTCACCCACCCAAATTACATCTCAAATAACTCTGAGTTCACCAGCGAACGGAGAAATTACATCAAAAACACCTGTTTTAACCACATCTGAAGTCTCTGGTGCAAATAGATATTATTTCTACACAAGAACAATTACGCAAACACGTGAGACTCCATTAGAAACCCCCGTCTGTTCGCAAACCAATTCAGTTGTGCCTACTGCATTATACTATGGCACAGTATACTGGTCTGCCAAAGCCTGTTCAGACACTTCTTGTAACGAGTGTAAGGATTTTGCAGCAGAACGCTATTACAATACAGAAAAACTAACCGAGTCTACAATCGGATGGTCTTTAGCTGCCGGTATTACAGTAGGGACAGACTTTGATAATAAACAAGTCGGAGAAAATTCTATCAAATTCAGCGCAAATCCAAATTTCGGAAGCAAGTCTGTAACAAATGAATTTACTAGACCTGTAAGCGTAGCCGAAAAGGTATCGTTTTACGCCGATTCCGACTGGGATAGAGTAGGTGTGCTGGATTTGACAATTACACTAGCCGATGCGAATAATAACAAAGCAAGCAAAAACGTCGGTGTCGGCTTAAGCTGGAGATTAAATGAACTAAGTAAAAGCGACTTTCAAATAGCAGGATCTACTTTTGATTGGAACCAAGTTAAAAGCGTTACTCTTACTGGAATAGACGCATATAAAATTTTATGGTTAGATGGACTCTACTTCCAATAAAATATTTAAATATAAGGAATTCCACCAGTTTTAACTGGTGGTCTAGCAGTCTGAATTTTGCAGCCAGGAAAATTCATTGATAATAGTCAATTAATAAATGCCACCCACTTTAGTGGGTGGTTGTTTACAATTGATGTAAGTTTAGACACTTTGACAAGTGTGAAAAATACATGTAAATAAAATCATCTGGTTTAGTATACAAAAAGTCAATTAGTTGTATGCCAAAAGCCATAGCAGTCCAAGCAGTCTTCCTAATCGGCGTCATAGCAATATCGCTTTTCTTCATATCGGCAATCTTCTTCGGATGGATAGACACCACAAAGTTCGGGACCAGCCAGGCAAGCTGCACTGCAAAGAAGACAAGCTATTGCAGCGGTCTCATTAATAGCGATAAAGAGCCATTTGCTTGGGATGAAAAGGAACCAACTGATTGTGGCCGAGAAGGAATTGAGATTTCGCAACCAACTAAAGCCGAATGCTGCAGTACTTACGGCAAAGGCCTGAAGTGTGAATAATTTATCAGGAAACAAAATAATATCATGGCAAAAGGTTCTGTGGTGACCGAAGGCATCGCCATAGTAGGCATGATAGCCATAAGCACCCTCATGTTTGCTCAAGTCCCAGGAATGGTAAGCGACATAAAAGAGACCCTATCGCAGCAATCGGCTCATGCAAAGGCGGTGGAAATCGCAGACCTGTTGGGATTGGCCATGTCAGCTACAGGCGACCTAAATTACACATACACATTATCAGAAGACACGCCTTACACACTTGCAGTTGATGGCGGAATTGTAACAGTCAAAATAAAGGATCTTACAGCAACAGAAAAGACTATTTCCCCGATAGCATTCCAGACAGACGATGTGAAAATCATCTCGATAACAAAGAATGGAATCCAAAAGGTTGAATAATGAAAGGCCAGACTTGGATAACACAATACCTCTCGCTTCTAGTGACAGGTGTGTTGGTTGTCGGCTTGGTTCCGTTCACTCGCGGGCAGGCGACAAAAATTATTCCAGAAGTGCAGGAAAGCGAGTTTGAAAACAAGGCATTGATATTTGCAAATTCTCTTCTCGCAAATTTGAATTTGATGCAATCCGATGACCGTGCAGTCTTCGCTGAAGACAAACTCGACTCAAATATGATGAAGAGTTCTGCAACTTTCGCATCAATATCAGATTCTTGCTACAGCCAGGCAACCAGACCGGCAATAGCCACTTCCTTGTGCAATTCGGAGATATACCCAGGATCATTTTCTCTAGTGCTGATAAAAGATGCTGAAAACCAAAAAGGATGGTTCGTTGTACTGTCGTCTCCAAATATTCTCGAGAAAGTTAAGGAATGCCTAAAGCGTGCGGATAATGAAAGGTTGCAAATGCTTTTCAATGATGATGCAAAATTCCCAGAAACATTGGGTCTTGACGAATGTGGATTTGAAAGGATATCTTTTGTAAGCAGTCTTGGACTGCCGGTTTCCATAAAATACAAAGAGGCAACCCATGCCGGATGGCTGAAAGTTTTGGTGGTCGAATGAAAGGCATGGCTGAAATACCGCTGGTCGGTCTGATAGGAACGATTACAATAATAGCCGGCATACTGATACCGCCGACAGTCGTGACGACGACTATTGACAATGAATTGGTTCTCACATACAAATGGGAAAAGGCCCAAGGCATGCTTCTCACTTTATTCTCTCTTGAAGAGAGCGGCGACAGCGCTTACCAGAGATTGGGCGAGAAATTATTGTTCGACAGCATGTTTGAATGCAAATTGGAAAAGGATTGTCCAGAAGATTTTGTATGCAGCGGCGGAAAATGCATCTTACCCACGGAGGACCTGAAGGACAAAATTGACAAAATTGCGGGCGAAAAATACTGCATAACGGCAGGCATCGTAGACGAGGGAAATCAAGCAGACGAAGCAAATAATGAAATTCTAAAGGATTCTTGCAACAAACGAAATACAAATTTCGTAACTCTCATAGTCCTCCCGTATAACAAGGAAAATCTTGTTAAGAATGTGGCGATTGGTGTGGAATGAAAGCGCAAATGAACATTGCATTGATAATGGCTGTAAGTGTGCTGACTGTTGTAGGTGTGTTCTCATTCAGCCTGGCATACCAGACAGAATCAGTTGTAAAAGGTTTCAGGGAGAGGAGCATAATACATTCCATCAATGAAATGGAATTTTTCAAGAAAGCAGTCGAGCAAAGCTTCACATATTCTGCGTATCAGGGAATTTATGATTTGGCAAAGAACGGCGGATTCACTGAGAATAATGGGCACACCGCCCGGTGGATATACTATGGTAAACTAGAATCGCCTTTGCCAAAGGAAAAGGCAGGCCTCGATAGTTTCGTTCAGGATAAAGTCTCAGCATCGACAGCAATTATCCATAAAGAATATCTGGACAAGATAAAAGTGCCCGGCCTTACCTTGCCGGAGTATGCAGTTGACTCAAAGATTGACAGCGGAATGATTGATGTAAATGCAGAGTCGGAAGGCAGTTTGGGTTTTGATTCTCCTGATTTGAAAATCTCTACGCAACTTCCCTTGGAATCGAAAGTAAAATCAAAGATGAAGAAGGTCTTTGACACAGCTTACGATAAATTCGGGACCAATGACGAAATCGGAAACGGTATAGTCCAAGCTGCTTCAGACCAGCCGGCGGCATGCACGATCAGAAAGGAGAGAGTTGTATGCGACACAGGAAACTTTAATCCCGAGAAGGCTTTCGGACCTAATGACGAGAGCGGATGCATGCGCGATTTCGAAGCCAAGATACTAAGCGGCATTGACAGTCTAAGGCCATCTAGCGACAATGATGTCCAGGTTTCGATAGACACAAGATTCCTTGAAAATAAATGGTACTTTAGTGGTGCGTGTACAAACACAGGTGCATCAGACCGCGACGATGACTGCTGTAAACGAAAGGACTTTGGGCAATGCCCTACAGGCTATTCTGAGAATGGTGCGACATGCGAGCGTCCAATACAGACTTGCACAGAAAAGCTCGTTCCCAACCCGAACTACCCAGGCGAAACCGAAGAATTCATAATAGAGAAAACCTGCGTGGATGACATCGAAGTTATCGGCAGGCCATTGGTTTGTGTTGACTGGTACACAGCTTATTACAATGTCGAATGCCATTATGATTATTTCGCCAGGGTAAAATCCGATGTGAGCATCAAGGATACGAGCGTCAAATATCCTGTCTATGATTCAAGCGAACAGAAGTCAGGTTTCAGAAATAACAATTTATTGTTCTCAATAGAGACTGGGAATAAATGCCCGAATGGTCAGTTTCAACTCGGGTGCTAAGTAGGCTGCGGGTAAATTCCTAATTCAGGCGGGCAATAATATGGCAGAGGGTTGAATGATCTCTTCAATTCTTCTATCTGGTCTTCATCGGTGACGCCTTCTGGTATGCTCGCCTTCTTTATGTTCAAGGCAGTCGTATGCTTCTGCGAATATTTGTAATCAATATCCACAATCACTGGCACAGTCTTGTATGACCCGCTTATGGGCTGCACATTCGTTGCATCGACTTTGCACACGACAGTCAAAGGTTCATCGTCAACTATCAAAGGTATTATTTTTTGTGTGTCTGGTTTTATTGCCATGTTAGGCGAGCAATTTTTGATTTTCACACCGTCGATTGCCGGGAACTCTGACCCGGAATATTGATTGTTATTTATTTTCACATTTGTCAATTCAGCATTTCCATCGCCGTCATTCTTGACTTCGATGAAAAGAGTGTTCGTCTTCAATTTCCCATCTAGCGCATGCACATCTGACACGAAATATGCTGTCACAGTCAAAGGTCCGGAGCTGCTCGTTATTGAAGGCTTTGGCGCAGACTTCTTGTCTGCATCTGTTTTAGTTATTATCAGTTCGCCCTTTCCTTGGACTTTGAATTCGTAACTCGACCTCAATTCCACATCCGCCTTGTCAGAGCTGAAGAAGCACAGATTGTCCATGACATTAAAATAGCGGATGACTTCACATGCGCATACATCATCCGATTTTTTGAATGCGGTATCTTTTGTGTCAATTTCATCCAAGACATTGTACTTAGAAATGGTTTTCTGTATTTCAGGCCGGCATAAACCAATGCATTCTCTCTTCGTACAGTCCTTATATTTCGTTTGGTCTATATTGCCCAGATTTCCAAGTCCAGTTCTACTTTCATCTGCGCAGAAGTCATCTATGGTGTTACCATCCGCTTTGACAGCATCTATTGCAAACTTTGCAGGATATAGAGGATTTTTAGAACCTTTGTATTGAAGTACATAAGGACAACTTACAGCTCCACCCTCTGTTGTCTTACCTTTGAATTCTATTGCGGTCTCTTTCTCCTCCTCGGGGTTCAGGTCGCCCAACATAATCTGGCCTTTTATATCACCCGCATCATCCACTGAACCGCAGATTATCCTGTCGTCAGTTCTATTATTCAGAAACATGCTGTCTATCACAACATTCTTGGCGATAAGATTCGTGCCGAAGACGGCTTTATTAGGATTGGTCACAGTTATCGGCAGCGTGTAATCGTTTCTTGCAAGAATAGCAGGCAGTGCAAAGTTACCTTGTCTGCTGCCGAAGCTCAGCTCAATCGCTTCAAACCCGCCCACCTTCTTTACTTCTGGCTTGTCCGGCTCGGCGCCCTTGAATGACAGGTAACTGAGAACGCTTCTGACGCCGTCTTTCATGCTGTCAATGCTTTCCTGCGGGACTCCTACTACACGGAGCACATCAAATGGCCTCAGATACGTGTCTATCTTTACTATGTCCCCAGACACTACAAGATTTATTCCGAACATCAGGATCCCGATGACAAATAAAACGCTCACAATATGGACCATGACAGGTCCCATGCCTCTTTGCGCTTGGATATCTCTGTTGGCTACGAACCATGTTACAAGTCCGACTATGAACGGAATGCCTAGATACAATGTCGGGCTTGACCTGGTGAATTCCATGGCGAGAACTAGACCGGCAACAAAGATCGCGACTATTACGGCTAACAAAATCGGCACCCACCATTGTCTTAACAAATCCCTGTCTCCGACAAAAAGGAAAAATAATAGACCGAAAAATCCTATGGGCACGAATGCATTCAGGATGAGCCATGGCGGTGTGTAAGGATCATAAAATCCAAGGCCTTCCAGTAAAATCGGGCGGTAAAAGACAAAATAGACGAATAATGTTATAATTCCTGCTAGAAGCAATGCGAGCAATAATGGCATTCTCCGAGGTTGATTCGGTTGTTGTTGTGCTTGTGGGGCCTGTGGCGCTGGCGGTCCTGGCGGGATGGGTTGTACAGTTTCTGTAAAGACAGCAAAGACACTGTGGTTGCTGTCCATCATTATCCTTAAAAACGGTGCAGACTGTTCACCATTAGCATCGAGTCCGCCTACTTGTGCACCGTCGACTATCCAATGATCAAATATAGATCCTTGGTTTGCTCTCTGCTGTATTACAACAGCTGAGTTGGCAGGATACACATATCCTCTTCCTGCTTCTGGCACTGTCGTACCTCCGTTCTGCGGAGTGACCCGCACAGAAAGGTTAAAACCATTTCCGCCGCCAGCGTCACCTGGCGGTCCTGGCGGGATGGGTTGTCTGTTTTGCTGAGGAGGTGATCCTCCTCGAGCTTCTTCGATTGGGGTTCCAGGTGGTAATAATCCTGCTCTAGTAAGTCCTTCTCTGGTTTCTTGTTCTTTTTTGAGTTCTTCTTCGCGTTTTTTAGCAGTTTCTGCTCTTGTTTTTTCTAATTCTTCAGCGGCTTCCTCACTTCCAGCTCGTATCCTTTCAAGTGTAGGAAGTTGAAGTTGTTCATTGGGTTTAGCTTCTGGTAACGGAGGCTGTGTAGGTCTTTTTGCAATATTTTTCTTAGCCAGAAGATTTTCTTCACCTGTAGATTTAATTACAGATACAGGTTTTCCAGCCCAATTGCTAAATATAGTTCCAATGCTGGCAAAAGTATAACCATTCTTTCTCAATATTTCATACGCCTCTGCCTTTTTTCCCGACAAAAAAAGATTTTTGGCCATTTCCACTTCTTTTCTGAATCTTTCCCTTTCGTCTTCTACCATTGTTATCTAATGTAAATTTAGTTTTTCAACAGAATAAAATTGCAAAAATCTTTAAAAACCTAACCTTCTATATCCAATTATCAGTTCATTCAATAAATCACAAGGAGGAAAAAACAATGGCTGAACAAGCACAAGAGAAACTACCAGAAAATGTTGTCTATGTGGGAGTCAAACCACCTATGGCATATGTCTTAGGAGTGGTGACTCAGCTGTCAAACGGGCAGAATCAGGTCTTCGTCAAAGCCAGGGGGAAGTCAATTTCCAAGGCCGTTGACGTCGCAGAAATCGTCAGAAGAAAGTTCGTCAAGGATGTAAGAGTTTCTGGCATAGACATCGGGACAGAGGAAAGGCAACTACAAGACGGCAAGAAAATCAACGTCTCAACAATAAGCATTGCAATAACAAAGTAAACCTCTCCTCCCCTTTCTATTTCTTTAGCGGGTTAACAACTTTAATTCCAGGGATTTTCTTAAAATCCTTTTCATTTTCTGTGTATATTTCGTAAATTCCATTCTCCTTCATCGTCTCAGCTACTAGTATATCCCAAAATATTACTTTCACTGTTTTAGCAAACCCGACAGCGGCTTTAACAGTTCGTACATCATAATTAAGTTTTACCCAACTATCAGACTCAATAAATGTCATAATGGCATTTTCTGCATCTTCTTCCGTCACATTTTTCTTTTCTGTTAAAACAAAATATAATTCACTGAGAATTTGATTAGAGATGCAACCTACCATCTCCTTAGCAAAAACCTTCTTTACAAGTTCGCTAGCGATAACACACTTTTCTGGTTCGTTTTTATCATATGCATAAACCAAAATAGAAGTATCAAAAAAAACGCTTCATTTCTTTCCCTTGAATCGTTCGGCATAAAGTTCTTCTCTATTGAATTTCCATTTTCCCATCTTAAATCCTTTCTTCAACATCTCCAAAGCTCTTACATTTACATCAGTTTCCATTTTCTTCCTTTCCCATTCTTGCATAGCTTCGGTTACAGCCTTGCCTAAATACCCTTTATGTCTACCGTATGCGGTGCCGGCCAGCCTTCTGAACCTTTCTTCAACATCTCTTTGCACACTAATAGTGATAGTTTTAGTCTTCATAATATCTATTTAGATCTTATAATATTTAAATAGATCATCCTACAATTCAAATGAGCATCACTTCTTTCCTTTTCTTTTACCAATGTAATATATGACCTTCGAGCTAAGGAAACGGTTAGTCAGGGACCTTTTAAATTCCGGATACATAAAATCAAATTCTGTAAAGAAAACCATGCTGAAAGTTCAGCGTGAATTGTTCGTCCCAGAAGATTATTATAGCAGATCGTATGAAGATGTGCCATTGCCTATTCCAGGAGACCAGACCATAAGCGCGCCGCACATGCATGCAATCACATTGTCAGAATTGAAATTAAAGAACGGAGAGAGAGTCTTGGAGATTGGCGCGGGCTCCGGGATACTCTTGGCGTACATCCGAGAGATTATAGGAAAGAAAGGAAAAGCCGTTGGGGTGGAAATAAACAGGGAAACTTTCAAATTCGGCAATGAAAATCTAAAGAATGCGCAATATGATGATGTAGCATTTATCCGTGCAGACGGTTCCAAAGGATTCCAGAATTTTGCGCCTTATGACAAAATCATTGTGAGTGCTGGCGCACCGGATATACCGCAGCCTATAACAGATCAATTGAAACCGAACGGGATACTTTTGGTAGTTGTTGGTTCGCCTTTTGGAGGGCAGAATCTGATTAGAGTCAAGAAGACCAAGTCGGGAAAACTTATCAAGAAAGAGCTGATGTCTGTGGTGTATGTCCCGCTGAAAGGCAAATATGGTTGGAAATAAATACAGGGAAAACAAATTCATTTTATGATACTTGAAAGGGCAAATCAGTGGCAAGCCTTAATGTTCCTTCTACCGTTTGCGCCAACAATTATGGGGACTATAATCAACGTCATAATACTTCTTATCACCATTGTTGTTGTTTTCAAACTTAACCTATGCTCATACATACCTACCGATATACCTTTTGAAGGCGTGCTATGCAACAGATTATTGCAAGGTATTTTGATCTACATTATCCTGAAGAAAATCTTTGGAAGAAAGTGAATGGGGCCGATGGGATTTGAACCCATGTGACGAGGTTACTTTCATCTTGGATCAATGCTCCAAAAAATTCTGGAGCCTCGCAGACTACCAGGCTATCTGACAGCCCCTTCTAATTCATTTCTTGTTAAAACTAATATATTGTAACCATCAATATTATATTGGTTCCTATTGTTCTTTTTCGAGGAAATTATTATGCCATTTTTACATTCTAACGCTTTCATATAGTTCAATAGTTGTCTTACCTCATGATTTGAAATTGGTTTTGCCAAATAATTTTTAATTTCAACTATAAATTTCCTATCTGTTTCTAATACGGCGTCAACAATACCGTTTCTAGTTTTCACATATCTTTCTAAGCGTCCTAATTTTTCCAATTTCCGGAAAATAGTATTCTCAAATTTAATAGCCCTTTGTCTGATTCTGGAATCAGAACAGCCATAAATTTTCCTTCTATTAAAAGGATATGATACATTGGCTTTTTTATACGCTTCTATAATCCCGCCTTTAAAAGTCTTCTGAACATGCGTATGACAATCTCTATTTATTTCCCATTGAGTCGCATCCGAGTGGGATTTAATATAATCTATAACTTTTGACTGTATCTTTATCGTTCGCTTATCATGTCTAGATATGAATAAAAGATTGTATTTTCTGCAAAACCCCTTAAAGCTTTTAAAATGTTTATAAAAACCAAATTTGTACTTGGTCTGAAGCTCTTCTAAAGTCAGCAAAGGACTTCTTTTAAAGTCTCTTATAATATCTTGAAGTACAGTTTTATTGAATGCAGAGTTGCTTAGTACTCGATTGTAAGGTATACTTGCTTCTAAGAACGCATTTTTAATGCCGCCAAATAATTTGCTAATGTTTACACCTATCTCCCTTTCAAGTATGTCTACTGTTACAGTTGGGTTAGATTTTATATACTCAATAACAAGTTTTCTGCATTCTTCTCTAGTTCTTCTCATATTAAGATATGTGTGGTTATGAACATTTAAGTCCCTTATTCTTCCCAATTAGAACTACTTAAGCTTTAACTTGTGCGAGATTATAGTAACGAATAAACTCACAGTCAACATTGAAAGTAAATAGAACGCGCTTATCCCATAGAAAAACCCGTCGGGATAAAGCATTTTCAGCGTGCTGTTCACTGGAAAAGCAAAATTGCTCACGAAAACCATTTTATGGAAAATCGTAAACGCAATGTCGAAATTCAAGAGTATGGAAATAGAAATAATCAATGCAGTCATAAAAACAATCAATGAGGTTTTTCGAACAGCTTTCAGCAAGAATTCTTTTTGATGTCTTGAAAAATATCTGAATTCCAGTATGAGAAATGCGAAAGAGAAAAGAAATATAATGTTGACTATTGATATAACATTTCTAACAGCTTCCATGTGACTCAATTCTTGAGCGTTTAAGAAATCTAAATCCGAACCATTTTTAAAAAATTCGATTATCAATTGATTGCTTGACTTTGTTTCGTTAGTGAATATTACTCCGCTTTTCTCTTGGAAGAATTCCCATATGCTAGAATTGAATGCAAGCAATGGGATGCTCCAAAGGAAAAGGGACAAAATTAAGGATATTACGAAAATGCCTTTCAATACTGCGAGCACATGAATAGCTTCGCTAATAGAGAATCTTCTCATATAATCATGATAGAGCCACAGATGGGAATTGAACCCACAACCATCTGCTATTTAGAGCGTTCTATACAAAGCAGGCGCTCTGCCGGATTGAGCTACTGTGGCATGAAAATTACTACGGCCTTAATATTTAAATCTAATCTAAAAATTCCTTATTTCTGATTTTGGAGGGAATATAGACGTCAGAAATAAAGCTTATGCCATGCGATGTGAGCGCTGCAAGTTCTGCTTTACCTTTTATTTCATTTTTCATCATATTTATCTGTCTCTGCCACTCCTTGTTGTTTTTGAACCAATCATAATTTTTAACTTGTTCTAGTCTCTTCAAATCCACTTCCTCGAATTTTATAAGATGCTTCTTCAAGTCATATTCGATGATGTCATCCGCTGTTAATCCAAGAAATCTGGCGTTTGGTATGGCTAATTTTTCTGATATATGCGCCAATGATATTGAGCCATATTTTATAACAGAATAAATATACCATCCGTAAGCATCGAAATCCGTTAAAATGTAGACAGGAAGTTTGTATTCTATAGAGAGTCTCTGCAGCAACCTTCTTATTCCTCTAGTTGCCTGACCTTGAGATGAAAGGACTATGCAATTTAATTTGTCCCATACACGGTCTTCATGCAGCCTCTCCCATTCGGCCGCCTTTTCAAGATAAATAACAAATTTTGCATCAACCTTTTTGAAGACAATGTCTTCTACGCTGCTTGGAATGCTCCATCCTCCTGAACCAAGTTTGCTCCAATCTATTGTGTCGCCCTTATCTTGAATCACAACTTTGCCGGCAACGGATCCAAGTTTGTTCGCGTTTATATGAAGCATCTCTCTAGACGACCCCGTGATTAGCTCTAAATCTTCAATTGCCCCGTTGGATTCTTCCTGGTCGTCCACAAGGTTGATGTTGGAATCCGGTAATGTTCTTTTCATTCTGTAAAACGCTTCTCTTAAACTGAGATGCTTATTCATTTCGTTCAATTCTTTTGCAAGCGCTGCAGCTTCAACCGTCTGAACAAATTTTCTGACAGTTCCGACATTGAAGAAGTGTCTCTTGGCTATATTGGTACCCATCGTTATCATTCTCTGCGTAGTATTGTACTTGATATTCGACAAGGTTCTGATAGGTACGTCTAATGAAGGATTTTCTCCTTTCTGGATTTCCCCGATAACCTTACTTCCCAGTTTTTTCAGGTTCTTTATTGTTTCCTGTCTCTCCGTCATCCTCTATCTTTACTCCGCTTTTCTTTACAATCTTTTCCAATTCTTCAATCAGTTTCTCTTTTTTATCATCTGTCAACTTTTCCAAAGACTCTGCAAGCTCAGGTATGTATTTCTCAAACAGTTCTCTTCTCAACTGGCCTTCTCTAGACTTGTGTTTCTTCCTGACATATATCGCTAATTGCCTTCCGGCTTCTTGCAATGCAAGCTTCATCTCCTTCATTATTTCAGGATAATTTGCAATAGCCTGTTTCCCTTCTGACGTATAAGGAACCCAAACCGACGCAAAATGGATCAATATTGCTAGCTGGCCTTGCGGCAACTGGCCAGATGATTGTGAAAATGCGTATCTTTTCCAGTCGGTTTCTATAACAGAATCAGTTGTGGCACAATCACTGCCATGATATAATAAAGGCATTTTGTTCGCAAACCTAAATAACTGTGCAGACCCTTCTTTTTGTAATTCCCCTCCAAATGCTAGGGCACACTCAATTTGAAACGGATTTCCGCGATATACACTTGGCGGTCTCGTGACAGCAACAACAAACTCAGCTTTAGTTTCCTTCTTCAATCCTTCTTCAAGAAGCCTCTCTCCGAGAGGAGACAAGCAATTGGTAGGTGGCCCAATAAGCTTTACCATTTGCATTGCTTTGTACAGTCTTTCTGTTTCCTCATGCGTGATGTCATGCGGTTTCTTCTCGCCTTCCAATTTAGAAAGTCTCAACATTTCAAGTGCAGATCCTCTTCCGACTCGTGAGAATTCAGAAGTAAGAAAACCAATCAGGTTTCTAGAATTTACATTTGAAAGCATCCTCCTAAGCAGCCCTATTTCTACGCCGTATGGGTGGGGCTTGATTTCTTTAGGCAATTGAGGCAATTCTTTGACAACCCTTTCAAATTCGATTTTACCATTCGGTCCATCGAAAATAATTTTTGCATAAGGATTGCACATTGCAGTTTGCCGCAGATATTCCAGAACAGATTGCTTGCCTTCTATGTACCTTCCTTCGGTTTCGACTTCGATTTTTACTCCAGTTCTCTTGTCGGGATTTTTTTCTACCTTCCTCGATAAGATTTTCGGCTCATTTTTATTTACATCGATCATCATTTCAATTTCATAGATATCTTTGCCTGTGCTAGATTCAATTTTGACTGGCTTTCCCGTAGTCAGTTGCGAATAAAGAACGGCTCCCGAAGCGCCTATTCCCTGCGTCCCCCTGCTTTGTTTAAGTCTGTGGAATTTTGATCCATACAACAGTTTTCCGAATGCAAGATGCAATTTCTCCTCAATGACTCCAGGACCATTGTCCTCAACACGGATCTTAAACTTTTCCGGCGAGATTTCCTTTAATACAACTTTGATGTTCGGCAGAGTCCTAGACTCTTCGGCGGCGTCAAGGGAGTTATCAATGAACTCTTTCACTATTGTGATCAAAGCTTTAGTCGGATTCTCGTATCCGAGCAAATGCCTGTTTTTTTCGAAAAACTCGGCTACGCTTACAGCCTTCAACTGTACTGCAAGCTCTTCAGCAGTAATGTTTCTTTCAGCCATCAAACCACTCTCTTCTCCTGTAAAAATCTGTACACTGAATTGTGCTTGTTTCCAAATAAAATCATTTCGACGGCATCGACTGCCAGTTTGATACTCTTCGGTCTTCCTATTATAGAAACAGTCTTCCCGTAAATCGCCATCTTGACATCAATAGATTTCTCTATCATTTTTTTCGTCACACCACCCTTCCCGATTAGCCTACCTTTCAATACAGCTTGTCTTTTGTTCGACTTACCGCTGAATTCCTTGATATTCATCACTTCAAGAAAAAACTCATCATCCAATAGAGTCAGGCAATCTTCGAAATTAAACCCCCTTCCAAATGCTTTGATGATCTCTTTGGCGCGGATGACCTGCAGAGAATCATCATCGATTGTCACATCTTCAGATATGTCCACGTCCACATTCAGGAAATCCTTCAATCTCTCCTTCAACCCCCTTACCCTCCCCAATACTCGCAGCCTTTCTTCGGGTATAGCAACATGTTCAATCATTCTATCAGATAATACTTGTCGGAAAAATCGTTTAAATATGCAGGACGTCCTTCAGGACAAAGTCAATAACCACTACTAGGACACCGAACGCCAATATTCGTGTAAGGTCATATGGCAATGCAGGCAACGGCAAAAGGAAAATGAAACTCGATAAAAATCCAGCTATTACACCCGAAAGAAACAATCGCAGCATTTCCTTGAACATCTTCTCTAAAATAATATTGTTAGCGTGGCTTAAAAACCTATATAGCGTTGCTCTTCACATAATTCTTTCTTCTGAGCCAGTTTGCCTGAGTCTGAGTGTATCTAAAAATTACATCCGCTCTCTCATTCATTTGCGTGTTCCAAGGCTCGACTAGGACCAAATCACCCGTTCTTATCCAAACTCTCTTTCTGAGTTTCCCAGGAATCCTGCAAATCCTAGTATTGCCATCGATGCATTTTACTCGCAGCTTGTCTCCCCCCAGCATCATTTCTACACTTCCGAGTATTTCAGGTCCTCTAGGAATCCTAGTCCTGGAAATTTCGATTTCTTCTTGTGTCGGTTCAACTTCTTTTGCCACTGTCCACCTTTCTATTAAGACGAATCTTAACCCTATAAACTTTCAAAGTCAACGATTTAAATGAATACGCATTGATATTTTTCAAGTATGTCGAGATTTTCCATAATTCCCGCATTCAATGAAGAAAAAAACATAAAGCAGGTCATTGAAGAGGCAAATAAACTAGGCATTACTCCTATTGTTGTGGACGACGGATCGACCGATAAAACTTTCGATATCTCCTCGAAGAGCGGCGCCATTGTCATAAGGCATGGTGTAAACAAAGGAAAAGGCGATGCCATAAAATCAGGAATCGAATATCTTCTTAAAAAGCACCGCCGTGACTTTGACGATGTGACAGTGATGGACGCTGACATGCAGTATCACCCACGAGAAGTCTTATCCATCTTTGATGCGCTGGAAAAAACAAAATCCGATTTTGTAATGGGTTACAGGAACTGGAGAGAAGTCCCTTTCAGGCACAGACTGGGAAACTTTGTATGGAGAACAACATTCAATATAATGTTTGGTACAAAGCTCAAGGACACGAATTGCGGCATGATGGGATTCAACCGTGCTGCAGCTGAAAAGCTAAAAAATCACATTCTCGGCGGGTACATAGTCGACAATTCTATTTTGATCGGTGCGATTAAAAATAATCTTAAGATACATCAGGTACAGGTGAATGTTACCTACAACAGGAAAAGCGGTGTTCCGAGAGGCGTCAGGATGGTTCTTGGCGTGCTGTTGTATATTCTGAGGGAAGGGATACGATACAGATTGAGGCAGAAATAATGACATGGAAAGGCTGGGTAATTGAAGAGAGTCTAGCCGATACAAGTATTCTATCTGGATTGAAAGTTATAAAAACTCTAATTGAAGAGAACGTAGAAGGTAAAGAAAAGCAAGTTTGGAAGTTGCATACGGTAGAAATCGATAACAAGGGAATTTACAAAGTTGCTGAAAAGCTAGAAAAAGCGTTAAAGCCAAAGTGGTACGCACATTTTACCGATGGTTATAATTTACTCATAGTTTTCGCAAACAGGTCATTTACTATCAGACTAGAAAAAGCAGGCAAAGAAAAAGAAACAGGCATTACTTATTTTAAAGCAATCCACGAAGATAAATTGATTTGGAAGTCGGCTTTTGAATATGGTACGAAAACGGCAAAAGTCGATTCTAGGTACTTGCTCGAAGTGGAATAAAGACTCCATTTTATTCTTTTGATGCGGGAAATGACCTCCTCCGAAAGTAGCTTATTTTCTTCTTTACAACTTATTTTATGAAAACTAAATATGGTGTAATTCCAGAAAATGAAATAGATACTTTTAACATACCATCTGTACCTCGAATAAAATTTAAGAATTATCTGGATAAAATAATCGACGATAAGATAGATAAAATATCATCTGAGATTCTGGTTAAGGCAGCAGGTAAACTGTTTCCTCTTAGACAGGCTATCAAAGAAGGTTTAACGGTTAACGAAATTGATTTCTTTAGGGCCGGCCATAGTATTTATGAAACTAAATTACCTAAATTTTTATCTCCAAAGCTGGTCTACTTTTTAGGATATTTTTACGCTGATGGTGCCCTTAAAGATGTCAGAAAATCATGGATACGTTCTGGAAGTTTTGATCACAAGTTTAAAGTTGGAGATGAATTTTTACTTCAAGTCCAAATCCTTCAAAAATTGTTCAAACAGATATTCGACTTGGAATTGCCAATAAGAACTGAACGACTAGATAAGGGGGAAAATTATTTTTACATTGAAATGACGAATAAGATTATTTACAGATTTATAACGAATGTATTTTCTTTACCGTATGGTAGAAAAGTGGAGAGAATTATTGTCCCTAAGATAATTTTAGATTCAAGTAAAGAGTTGAGAAAATGGTTTGTAAGGGGCATTTTCGATGGAGATGGAGATTCGCGAGCCACTGAATTTTATGATGGTAGAAAATTACCAACAAACCGCATTAAGTTGCGCATGAAAAATTATAGGTTTCTAGTTGGCATTAAAAGGCTATTGCTCAGAGACTTCGGTTCAGAATTCAAGGGTCCTTACCAAGATAAAGACAAAATCCCTTATATACAAGTCCACAAGATAGACGAATTGATAAAGTTATCAAAACAGAACTTATTTATACATCCAGTTAAAAATTGGAGATTAAACAAATTCATTGAAAAAAGAATGGGACAGTCAAGGGACAGTAATAAGTAAAATTACTGTACGCTCAGCCTGGACAAATGGGGTATGAGAGCATTCGCCTGAAGCGCGAAGTGTCGCTGGTTCAAATCCGGCCTGTCCCACTTCCGCCTTCTCAACCTTTTAAAAGCCACATAACAATACTTGATAGATATGACTGCAGAAAAAATCTGGGAAGGAGAACTGCTGGAAGAACGTGTAATAATTTGGGACAAGGAAAGCGTCAATCTTTATGACGAGACTGGTTACGGAAAACCCCTACCAGAAGAGGAACCTAACAGATTGGAAATGGATTTGGTTGAAGCCGTTTATCTTGTCGAAAAAGGCAAGTTGAAAGTTTCGTCTAAGGAAGACAAGAAAAAAAAGCTGTCTTTTGAAGACCTGATGAAAGTCGGTAGCGAAAAAGTGAATGAATTTCACTCGCAGTATATCGTTTACCGAGATTTGAGGGAAAGAGGATATCTAGTAAAGACAGGCTACAAGTTCGGTTGCCATTTTAGGGTTTATGAAAGAGGGGTGAAACTAAAGAGAGGTCCGAAAGCCATGCATGAACATACGAAATTCGTTATGCATTGCGTTGCCGAAGAGTCTGCATTCTCCTTGCCTGAGATGTCTCGTGCTGTGAGACTGGCACATAATATAAGGGCAACGATGGTCTGGGCTGTGGTGGACCGCGAATCAGATGTTACATATTACACAATACAGAGGATTACTCCTTAGGAAGGTGAATTGAATGGGACGAATTAAGACTTCTCAGGTTAAGAATATCGGCAGAGATCTTTTCGATAAGCACAGCGACAAGTTTTCGACAGACTTTGCACAGAACAAGCAGTTCTTGAAAGACAACTTTGATCTGAGTTCGCAAAAATTGACCAATGTCGTGTCAGGATACATAACCAAGCTGAAGAAACAATCACAACACATGTGATTTTTATTGTTTGACTTCTAAATAACAATAGAATATGTTACAAAAAGGACAGAAGAAGTTCGACGAGTTCGCATGGATAATTCTTGCCGGCATAACTTTCATTCTGGTAGCCACTTTGGTTTTCAATGTTTCTTCAGGCGGGTCTCCGGTAGCCAATCCTAAATCTGTGTCCATGAATCTCGTGAAGGGAGATTCGCAATCGTTCATTATTACAATATCGGGGCAGAATAATGATAGCCTGTCCAATGTCACGCTCTCAGCAAGCGGAAGCATAAGCGACTGGATCGCATTTTCCAAAAATAGATTCGATATCAGTAATTCAACAACAGCCAGAGTCACAGTTTCGGTTCCAAGTACAGCGGCTCTGGGGGCATACAGCGGCGCGATAAAAATAGATGCCAAAGGCGGAAGCACTGCAGTTTCTCTGACGGTGACTGTAGGTACAGTCTCGTCTGTTCCTCTGGATTCAAGGCCCATTACCTTGGGCGGCGCAGAAGTGAAATATAGCATAGGCTCCGAGACTGTTGATGCAAAGCAGGGCTTGATAGTGACCAAGGGAACATTCTCGTCGTCGAAGGAATCGTTCTCGGTAACAATGCCTGCTCAAAAATTAGCCGTCGCCACAAGCGCGCATCTGGATTTGTTCATAGTAGAATCGAATAGAAAAGGCAACCTGATAATAGATTTTAACGGTCAGGAAGTTTACAACAAAGAGACCGACATCGGTAAAATCGTAATCCCAGTCGACATATCATTGCTGAACACGACCAACATAGTCAGCATCAGAACTACAGGCCCATCTTTATTCAAGTTCTGGTCGACTGCCGTCTATAAGATGGACAAACTGAACACTGTGGTGAATTTCCAGGATACTTCTGCGAAGCTGAAGGCATTCCAGTTGACGGAAAAGGAGGTACAAGACTTTAGGTTCTTTTTATTGCAGGCTAGGGTGAAAGAGTATGGCGTGCCCCAGGAAGACCTCTTCATCAGAATAAACAATCAGCTGGTATATGCAGACAGGCTGCCATTCGTGTTGAATATGACAGTGGGCAAAGACATCTTGGGCAACAGGCTAGTGGTCGGCCCGAATAATACAGTATCCTTCAACTATGAGAAGGAATCGTTCGTAAGTCTCGATGACATATCAGTCGTAGTGTACTCAGCCAGATAATCCCAACAATACCAGGTCTCTTATTCCAGGGGCTAATCCGATTATTGCTATCGCCAGCTTCAAAAAATTGTTGAAATCCCTGTCTTCAGAATTCTTGTCTATCAAGATCAGGATACCGATGACAACTAGGACCTTTACTATGATGAATGAAACCGGGTTGAAATATTCTATCAACAGTCTGGGCACCACATGCAGTTCTCTAAAGCCGAAGAATTGTATTGCGGTGAACGTGGCTACTGCGTCGAGAATATGCGCCATGGTCACGAGCTTATTCTCGGGCTTCCATTTAATGAAATATAAGATCAGTGCCGGAGGAATAAGAATGCCTAAAGCAATGAGCACGCCTTTGTAATGTGCTATCTTCGTTGTTATCAGAGCAAGCAGAATCAGAGACAGGAAAATACCGATGCTGGTCAGCGTCTTATAGTAAGGAATTCTGAATCTTCTCTCAACAAATTTTGAAATGAAAAACAGCGCATATATCAAAACGAACATCTCTATCCAGATCATCGGAGTTACAAGAAAATACGATACAACTATACCTGCTTCTTGCAGGAGCCTCGTCATCGTCCCAAATACGACTAGTGTAATGACGGCTGTAACGAAATTCTTGTCCAGTTTCACCTGGTATCTTTTCAAGAACTTGAAGGTTGCATAAGTAGCCAGAACCACTAGAATTGCGTATGTCAAAGTATTGACAAAATTGTAGCCCTGGTTGAGAATTATCGGATCTATGTAATACTGCTTTATGAAATCGACCAAGCTCATAGAAATAATACCTTTAGTGACGAATTTATATCATGCACAATAGGCTGCCTTTATTGGTTCCATTCGCTTTGATCGTTTTTCTTTCTGGATGCACGCAGCAAACAGGAAATGAAGTGCAGTTTAAAAATGACGCGATAACGATAGAAAATTTCATAGTAGACAACATAGCTCCATATTCCAACACATTTACATCTATAGAATTTGATGTCCAAAACAACGTTGATGTCACGGTAAATAATGTGCGGGTGAAATTCTTCGATATACCAGGATTTAGCCGCGATAAAGCGCTAGATTGCGGTTCAACGGAAGAGAAAGACCCGAATGATTCAAACGGCTGTATATACACCATAGAATCGCTGGATAGCAGGCATGTTACAATGAAGCTGAAAGCAGATGAAGTAAAGTCACCTACACCATACACGGTCAGCGTGTCAGTCACTTATACACACAGGGGCTTCAGAGAGGCGATAATACCTATAATCGACTCAGTGATCAAAAAGGAGCCTATATTCAAATTCTCCCAGAGCACGCCAAATTTCGGTCCTGTAGTCTTTGATATTGAGCCATTGCTTGAAAGGGAAAAGATAGTAGATGGCAGGATAATAAAAGAATATTGGGGAATCGCGGAAAACGAGTTTGTCGTGAGATTTGTGATGAAGAAAACCAGTACGATAAGCGAATCATTCCAGATAAATATAGACAAGTTGGTAGATACTCGCTCTGAAGCTGGATATGTTTGGGCTCTAGAATTCACAACTGTTAACTTGGTGCCTCAGCCATGCGAGAAAAATTTCCATACAACTGACAATAAGCGATGGCTCTCAGAAAAGCCGGTCAACGAAACATACAATATCCTGATATGCAGTTTCAAGCCAATATCAACCAGTAGACAATCTGAATTTACAAGCATAGTAAAAATTACATACAATTATGATTTCGGGTTTGCTAGGAGGCAAAATTTTGTCATACAACCACCGATATAATATCTTACTTCTGGGCACAGCCTTGTTCTTTATTTTCCTAGCCGGTTGTACACAATCCATAAGCAGTAGTGATGCAAACAACGGTCTTGCCATAATTTCATTGTCTCCAGATCTGGACAGAATAGGTGGCAACACGTTAATTACTATATCGATGTTGATTGAGAATGTCGGCGAAAGGGAAAACGTAGGTGGTACTGCAGAATTAGTAGGCTTAGACAACTGGAAAATAACGGATAGGATGAAAGATGTAGATAGTCTAGAGGAGGCAGACCCCGAAAACAATATCAAAGGCCAACAGCAACTAATCGAATGGAACTTAATCTCTCCTATAAACCCATTCGACCAGAAATATGATTTCTCCGTCAAACTCTCCTATTTTTATGAGAGCAGGTCGAACATTTTATTGAAGGCAGTCGGACTTGATTATTTCAAGACCCTTACAAAGGATGAGCAATCAAAAATAGATCAGGGTATCGTGTCGATCTCAACAACAGACGGACCAATGCAAATCTCGGCTAAAACTCAAGGGGCATTCTTGTCACAATCCCCCAATTTGCCAGTAGAAATTGGTATTCAGAATGTTGGTACTGGAAGAGCCTACTTTAAACCACTCAGCAAAGAGAATTTAGACAAGGTAGATTTGCAAGTGACTGTTGACGGTAAAACATTGTCATGTGGATCTAGTACAGTGAAATTGGCAAACGGGAAAACAGGAAGAGTAATCTGTTATCTGGGCACTACAGGAGTGACTTCGCTTAAGACATTTTCCATTGATTTGAATGTAGGATACATATATTTGATAGAAAAATCGTCTTCCATAACTGTGTTAAAAAGTTTAGAACCGGAATCGCAGACAGAAACATCTCAGATACCCGCATGATTCCGGCTTACAAGGAATTTATACTACTTTTACCAAATAATATCAGAGAAAATGAAGCTTAGGAAAGAACTGATATTATTGTCTGTGATCTCTATCGTATTCCTAGCAGGATGTACAGGCGGTGGAGATAAAAGCAGTTCTGGAAGCGGCTTTTTCATATCAAGTTTCGGAGCTATACCACCAACAGTCGAAAGCGGGATACCAATCACATTAACGCTTACAGTGAAGAATGCAGGCGAACATGATGCGACTAATGTTAAAGC
Source organism: uncultured archaeon (assembly GCA_964645905.1). Classification (GTDB taxonomy): domain Archaea; phylum Aenigmatarchaeota; class Aenigmatarchaeia; order CG10238-14; family SCSR01; genus JACOWB01. Next base: position 14,944 of record CAZYBR010000003.1, on the reverse strand, counting down.
CACTTTGATAGGCCTTCCGTTTCCGGCGAGTAATGATGTTGTATTGCCCACCACTCTTATAAAAGCAGACCCGCAACTCGGATTACCTGAGGGCGATGAGCAATCGGCAATTTGGACAGTTACGACACCTCTGGACAAATCGACTACAACAACTTATACAGCAAATGTAAGAGTGGTTGCCGGTTATTCGACTACAGGAGAAGCATTGATTAGGACAGTCGGAATTGATTATTTCAGAACTCTGACGCCTGGCGACCAGCAAAGATTGCAACGGGGTGTCATCTCATCGCAATTCACAAAAGGCCCTCTTTCAGTTACAATTCTAGCCCCGCAGCCTATAACACAAACAGGCGCGACTATACCTGTGCAAATCCAGGTCGATAACGTAGGCAGAGGCAGAGTCGGCGACGGCACCGCAACCAATCTTGATAAGATCACGTTAAGTTCGACAGATCTCACAGGTTGCCAGTCCACGATAACATTGATAGAAGGCAAATCAGGCAGGACCACCTGCAATCTCGCGACAAATGTAGGCAGCGGCATTGGAGAAAGCAGAGTCCGCATATCTTTGGCGTATAATTATTTTGTAGACGCGTCGACTTCATTCATTCTGACCAAGTCATTGAACCCGGCTGCCGGACAACCTATACAACCCGGAATCCAGCCAGGACAACAACCAGCTGTAAATCCTACAGCTACAATAACAGCCAATCCAATAATTGCTGCTTCAGCAGAAGGTTGGTATAACAAAAACTTCCAAGTAGACTTTATATATACAGCTCAGGCAGGAGCGACGTTAACAGAATGTAAGTTAACAACACCTGGAAGACCTATTTCTTATACGCAAGATTGTTCAGGGAAAGCGACATTCACGAAGACAGATACTATTACAACTGCTGATTGCGCAGACACATCGACATGTACAATAACTGCTTCTGCAGCTGCCGGCGGCAAACAGAAAGAGCAGTCAGTGTCTTTCAAAGTGGATAGAAGCCTGCCCCTGCTCGGAGAGATAGGAACGGATAACGTCGATCAAAATACAGTTATATTGAACAAACCTACTAAATACGGATTAATCGCAACAGACGCAACTAGCGGTGTTAAAGAATGCAAATTATCTGTAGCAGGAGAAGAATTAACTATGGATCCAGTGGGCGCCACATTCCAAAAAACACAATCGTTTAGCGACGCTAGTAAAACAAGTTTCGAAGTTAAAATAACCTGCAAGGACAGAGCCGACAATCTAGCTGAGAAAAAGAAAACTTACACGCTAGACAAATTAGCCCCTGGAAGAAGTGCTCCGACAGCAAATGGAGGTACAGCTTCATCATCTAGCCCAGCCGCAATACCAACAGGAACTACAAGCGTAGTTATAGGATTGACAACCGACGAAGATTCGACATGCAAGTATGCTATAGATGCTGCAGGACAAACTTACGATTCATTGGCAAATACATTCACAACAACAGGTGCCAAATCTCATTCAGCGACTATTACAGGACTAACGGCAGGAACAAAAGAATACAATGTAATGTGCACTGACGGCGGAAACAAAAATGCAGACAAGTTTATAATCAAGTTTACAATCGCTTAAAATGGGTTCGTGCGGAATCGAACCACAATCCGCTCCACGTGAAAGAGCTGTCCTTTAATGAAATTTTACCATTAGACTACGAACCCTTGTGATTTATTTCTTCAATTCGATTTATTAATGTGAGCCTGCTGAAAATCTTGGCAATCTTGACAATCCTAACGATTGTGGGCATGTTCATACAATCGAATTTCCCTTCCGTAGGCCGGGATTTCCTAAGCTTTCTTTCGGCCAAAGTCGCGCCGAACGTACCAATGTATTCATTTTTCAAAGGCAATGTTGTCGCAGGAAATCTGATCGGCGTGGCCGCAGTCGCGGGATTCACGAACATACCTATGCTTCCTGGTCCGCCTGCGGAAGCTTATGCAATATATTCTTATTCAAAAGGAACCAATCCGGTGCTAATCATACTTTTGATATCCGCAATCGTGGCGGCAACAACAGGCTTCAGTTATTTTCTCGGCCGCATTTTCGGGCCGAAGATAATAACCAAGATGACAAAGAATGAATTCAAATACAGCGAAGTCCTGGACAGGTTATCCGCGCCCATAATGTTTTTCACTGTATTACTGCCGTTGCCTGTCCCAGGAATATTCCCCTTTCTTTTCGGAGCATACAGATCAAACTATAGGAATTTCATGCTGGCGGTCTTCGCCGCAACGGTTTTGAGGTTCAGCGTGTCGCTGTTCCTGTTTCACAACTATGGGGATATCACAACCAATTTTACCGATTGGATTAAAACAATTTTCTAAAATTCAGTGATGCTTTTCTGCTCTGCATGAGCTCTTTTTAGAGTCGGCGAATCTCCATTGAAAACAACTTTTCCATATACCCCATCATATCCTGGCGTGATTTTCAATTTGTTTTCCCTGTTCAAAATAATCAGCTCAGCCAATTTCTTGTCTACAATTTTCCCCAAATCTTCAAACGGGACATCTAATAAAATGTTATACTCACTGCCAAATTTTTTGGTCAAAAGATTGTAAATCTCCCATGTTTTTTTAGATGCAAGCTGCTTAACGCCAGTGAAGCTCGCAATCAATTCGGTTAAAGGGATGACCTCGTAAAATGGAGGGACGTTCTCAGGTGTTTTTCTGTCTGCCAATTGCTCCACCCTATACGCGACGCCGATAGTCAACGGGTTTTTGCACACCGGACAAATTCCTTTCAATTTTTTTGTTTCTTCCGGCTCTAAAGCGACCCCGCAATCCCTATGGCCGTCAATGTGATATTTCCCATAAGAAGGGTTGGCTTCTACAGTCCCGCTTAATCCTTCTCCAGTTGCAATCGCTTTTATTATAGATTTGTAATCTATTTTTTGGATGTCGAATATGGTCGCTTCTCTTCCGAGCCTCCATGGTTGGGACGTATGCGGGTCAGAAAATGAAACTAGATTGTATTTATCTAGTTTAGAAATTCTTCTGTTCATTTGAACATCTGAAGAAATCCCAGTCTCTATAGCATGAATATGCTTCGACCTCTCTTCAAAACATTCCTCAACAGAGTCATACCCAGATTTGGACCCGAATATTCCAAAAAATGATGTCCATGCATGTGCAGGTATCAGCTCTATCTCATTGCTTATAGATTTTAACATGTCAAGGAATTCGATGCTGCCCATCCCGAATATGGGCCTTCCGTCATAATCTATCCTCCCTCTTTTCAGCAGTGCGTCCCTGAATTGTTCAACGACTTCCTTGTCCGGAAACAGGACAACATGGTGCACCCTTCTTCCTCTTCCGTAATGAGTATAAGCCAGCGATATCTCAGTCTGCCATATGAAGGGGAATTTATTCCTGCTCCATAAGATTCCGTTTTCGTCTTCCGTCAGTTTAGAAGTTATCTCTTTGAACCATAATGGATGCTGCGCATCACCGGTCCCGAGAATATCCAGTCCCTTAAGTCTGGCATTTCTTTCCAAGTCATCCATAGTGGTTGTTTTGCTGCATGCTTGTGCATATCTGCCGTGTATATGGAAATCCCCGAATAGTCTCATTTATACCATTAACAAATTTTGAAATCAAGTATTAATCATATAGTTAAATGAACATGAGGACAAGTGAGACTGCCACGCAGAATCCCCATACCCAAGGTTTCCATATTAAAACTTTGCTCCCATCCAACGGAGGTATCGGAAGCAGATTGAAGAATGCGAGCCATGCGTTAATGAAGACCAGTTGACTGAAGAGATGCCCGGTGAATAAAGAAAATGTTATAGCGAGAAATAAATTCGTTGCAGGTCCTGCCAAAGAGATCAGACCCATTTCAGCTGAAGCAGCTTCAGGTTTCGGCCTTCTGAATCCCCATCTTGCGAACCTGTGCGGATACACCATTACAGCTCCCGGAGCCACGATCCTCAGCCCCAATATCATAAAAACTAGGCCTGCCAAAATTCCTTGAGGCCACATCTTGTAGTATGCAGTCATGTTGAATCTGCGCGCCATGAACTTATGGGCCATCTCGTGCAGCACGAATGCTATTAAAATAATTATTGTATACGAAGCCACCTTGCCCAAGTCCAAGCCGAATTCCGGGAAAGGCTTCCAAGAGAATATCAGCACAAGAGCAACTACAGAAATCAGAATGTCCCTTATTTCCGTGGTCGTGAAAGTTCCCATAGAATTAATTGTCTGCGGTATATTTTATACTATGCGGAAATAACGAAGTGCGTCATTTATATTAGATACTTCCTTAATTTCGATTCCTACATCTTCAGATATGTCCACTTTCTGGGATTTGTATTCCGTAGTGCAGTATGTTATCGGGCCTGTCTGCTGGCACTTTTTCTCAGGCTGGTAGTCTATTTGTGTACCTTGTCCTGCAGGCACGAGAAGTATTTCTGCGCCCGCATCCTTCGATGCTTTCGCTTTTGCTAGTACGCCACCGACAGGTCCTATGCTGCCGTCTGGGTTGATGGTCCCGGTTATCATGACATTGCCTGGCAATGATTTGTTTTCCAATACTGCGATTGTAGCGATTGTCAGTGCTGCACCTGCCGACCCGCCTTCTATAGCTGTAGCATCAGTTTGTATGTTGTATATCAAATCCACTTTCGACAGATCTGCAGTGGTGTAATTTTCAGCGACAGCTTCAGCTATTCTTATGGACGCCTGAGTGTCGACCCAAAAGAAAAGTTGGTTTATGTTCGTCAATATCCTTCCTTCACCAGGCATGGCATCCACTCTCAGGCTGGCAATAACACCGTTCCCCTCATTATCGACTGCAGGAAGATTTATTGTAACTGTACTCTTGGTTATCGAATTCAACTCAGCGAGGTTTGTCGTCTGAGATTGATTGCCAGTTCCATCAGACAAAATTGCAAATAATATCAAGGCAGATACTGCTACTATCGATGTTCCAACCAAAGCGTCTCTCATTTGTTCACCAAAATAAATATAATGATAGGGGCACACCCTAGTCGATATAACATCATAAGATAGTTTTACCAACTACCCTTCTCCATCATGTTACTCTCAAACATGGCATATACAATTTACTGATGCTTTCTTCCAAACCTGTCAGGTTTCATTACATACACCACTCTGAGAGACACGATTTCCCAGTTGGGTAATCGGACTATCCTACAATATCATACCTTCTAGAGCTGTCGCCGCGCCGTGAACCGGATTTGCGCTGTGTAGAGCCGGTAGTTCTACAGCCAAGCCCCATTAAAAATAGATGACTAATCTAATTTAAAGCTTTCCCAGGGCGTTCTCTATTCTGTCAAGCGCGTCTACAATTTTCCCATATGCTGTTGCATAGCTCATTCTCACATGGCTCTCCCCGTATTTTCCAAATTCTGTTCCGGGGATAGTCGCCACTTTTGCTTTCTTCAAAAGAAAATCTGAAAATTCCACCGATGACATCTTGAAACTCTTTATGTTTGGGAAAGCGTAGAACGCGCCTTGAGGCATTGTGCAGGCCATCCCAGGAATTTCATTCAGTCTTTTTATAATCATCTTTCTTCTTCTGTCGTATTCATTCACCATCTTTTGTACATAACTTGCGGAATTCTTCAATGCTTCGACTGCCGCCAATTGAGAGAAAGTCGGCGCCGATAACGTCGTACATAATTTAAATTCCTTCATTTCTTTTATCAAATCAATGTTACCAGCGGCATATCCTACTCTGAATCCGCACATCGCATATGTTTTTGAAAAGGTCTGGACTGTTACAACCCTGTCTTCAATTCCGTTCAAGCTTCCGATGCTGACATGCTTTGAACCACCATAAATTAATTTTTCATATGCTTCATCGGACATTATCATTAGGTTCCTTTCAACAGCGATATCAGCAATTTCTTCCAAAACTTTTTTAGACAGATTTGTTCCAGTAGGATTCGACGGCGTGTTTAAAATTATCAATCTGGTTTTTTTATTTATCATTTTTTTCAGCACATCAGGATGGACTTCAAATCCGTCTCCCTCTTTCAGTTGCAATGATTTAGGTATTCCGCCGACCAAATCTACTATCGGCCTGTATGCAACATATCCAGGATCGGGTACAATCGCTTCTTTTTTAGGATCAACTAACGTTAAAACAGAAAGTAATATAGCTTCCTTCGAACCGCATGTAACGATTATTTGATCTGGTGATACATCAATCTTGTTATCTTTCTTTAATTTTTTCACAAGCTCTTCCCGTAATTCATGTCTTCCTTGCAACGGTGAATAGTGTGTATAACCCTTTTCCAGAAATCTTTCAGCCGATTTTATTACGTTTTTTGGCGCCTGAAAGTCAGGCTCACCCGCCCCAAGGGAAATTATTTCCGGGCGTTGTTCAATAATCCGTAAACTTTGCTCAATTTTTGTAGTCCCAACTGATTTTACTCTGCCAGCAAATCTGATTCTCATTGAAATTTAAATGGATTCTTATAGAAATAAATTTTTTAGAATCATAAACACTTATATACTTGATAAACACATAGAGATAGTAATAGGTGAAACCCTGATGGAAAAGAATTGGGATGAAACCGGACACGTCGATGACGACATGTCAGATGATGACGAAATGTTCTGGGGAGAAGACTCCGACGAAATTTAAAATTTCTTTTCTTATCTTTTTTTTAAATCAACTTGACAAAACTCCGCAAATCTCCCAAAAAATCTATTCTACAATCTGATAATGTCTTCCGAAAAGGTCCAACATTATATCAGTCTTTGTTTTCGTTAAAAATATCCGTTACTCTTCAAGTCCGATCATCGGTCTGTTGCTCGTGGTGTTCGTTCCATAGTGCCTTACGACAATCTTATGGTCACCTTGCCCGAACCTAGTGTTGTTTACTATGTCTATGTTCTGATACGGTATGATGAATGTTATCTGCGGGGCACCTGACTTTACTTTTATGTTGTCGAAATAATTTGTGCCAGGCGAAGCAAGAACCAATGTCGTGTTGATTGTGCCAGCTGTTCCAGATGTTATACTTTGTATCTCGCCTGCAGGCGTTATTTTTTTCAGGCTGGTCTCATATAGGAATAAAATTTCAGCTGATGACAGAGCCCGATTGAAAATCATTACCTCGTCTATAGAGCCGTTGAAGAAAAATGTCATGCCTGCCGTGGAATTTCCATTATTGTCATCGGCGCCGATGGTGACATTGCTGTCGTCATAGCGTACTGTTCCAGAATTGCTCGATGAATTCACTTGAGCCCCGTTTACATACAGTTTCAATGTAGAACCATCGTATGTCTGAGCAATATGATACCATGTGTTCCCGGATAGTGAAGATCCTCTGAGATCGGATGTTCCTGCAGAAGTTTCGATATACCCACGGATAGTTTCATCTGAATGGAGATATATCAAGAAAGAATTGCTTCCGCCTGTCCCATAAGCCTTGCCTATCATTGCGCGATGGTCTTCCGCAGTCCCGTTGGTTTTTGCCCATAATGAAATTGTGTGGCTTTGAACGCGCAGAACAGACTCATTGCCTGCATTCACATAGTCGCCCAGACCGTCGTACTCGGTCGCATTCATGAATATTCCTCCGACCCAGCTAGGGCATGCGCCATTTGTGAAGCATGCTGCAGCAGTCGCATTTACAAATGTCCCGTTGAGCTTGTATGCAGAATAGTCATAAGCTGTTGGGATAGTCGTGTTGATATTTCCATCAAACGGCAAAAATAAAACTAGATCTTTTGGCTCTCCCGGAACAACATATACATGGCCATCCGGCGCCGCAGATTTTATTATTGTAGCCGCTAAATCGAATGAGCTCTGGTTGCCGACATTGTGATAAGCTATGCCGCCCGTTCCCAGAAACCTGCCGCTGGATATGCTCCATGTCCCGTTGACGGCTGTCCAGCTGTCGTTCGCGTTTCCATTTTCATTATACTGATTGAAATATTCTAAAAATACTGGCCTGCTTTCGATTTTCACATCGCCCGCGAACCCGTCCAATATAGTTCTTGCCTTCGGAGTGAACTCCAATGATACACGTTCGGTAGAACCGTTGGTCCTTATCACACCGTCTGTGACCTTTATGCTTATCGTCCTCTTGGAACCTTTCGCCTCTGATGCTACAGCTTTTATCGCAGAATCCAACAGCTGCATGTTCTGCGTCGCCTCGTTCACTATCCCAGAATCTTTCGCCTTGTCCAACAGAGGATTCACGAATGACAATACAATGGCCATCATTCCAAACCCGAATGCTATGACCAGGACCATGGCTATGAGCGGCGACACACCTTTCATAGAATTTAATTTAATCTTTTGTGAAATAAAGAACTTCATGATGCTTTAACCCCTTGCTGGAATTTGCTCACATGTTCTGCGCGCTCGCCGACTAGTCTCAAATCAAAATATCCTGTGTAGGTGTCTTTGTTTGTCTTTGTTGACACTGTTATGTTTTCTTGGTAATTTTTATCCGGCAGTATCACAGTGAGATTATACGTCTGGCCGGCAGTGAATGTGAAATTGCTGATCCATATTGCGGTATCATTTAGAAGGGTTGTGTTTGTTTGTTCTGTGCTCGTATTCAATCTTATAGTCACATTAAGGTTGTTCTCGCGCAAAAATTGAAACACTGTCACGTTCATCGTTTGGTTTGTCGAATTGGCCAGCACGCCAACAAACAGCGACCTGAAGTCCTGCGAATGCCCCGAGTTGCCCACCCTGGTGAAATTCAGGAAATCTATCGATATGTCCGTCATGTTTCCAGGAGAGTTTGCGAAAAAGCCCGTTATTTTTTTCGCTTCGGTTTCCATGTTCCTGAATGCGAGATCTTCTGTGGATATGTCAAGGATTTCTCTTTCGGATGATATTTGTTGAATCGTTGCAAAGCCCCTCAGAGTCACGAGTATTCCTATGATGATGGCCGCTGTCAGAAGATATACCTGTCCTTTCATTCGAATCCCCATGCATGGACCCTGACTTCTTTCGGCGTGTAGTCGCCTATGTCGCCCACCAGATAATAGCTGACCCCGACGATGTCAGATACTTGGTCTGTAAATTCTGCTGTCAGATTACTGAATGATTTATTGTAGATTGCCACATTGAGGCTTATGCTGATCGGAAGAAAATCAGCCAGATCGTTTTTTATCGCTACCGCATCGTTGTTCAAAGTCTGGTTTCTTAAAGAGCCCTTAGAGTTCAACGATTCCAATACCTTGTAGATGTCGTTCTTCACGTTGTTCCTGCTTATTTCCGGATTGTTCTGGGGGCTCAAAAACAAAAGCAGGAATATTGTGAATATCAACACTATCGCTATGGCCGCTTCTATGATATAGTATGTTCCTTTCATCATCTGCCCCTTATTTCTATTTTGAAATCAAAATCCCCGCCCAACGCAGCTTTGACTTCATTGTAATTCTTCCCGGAGAGGTCCTGCAGTTTCGCCGCAGATATTGCGGTGATGGTCTCTGCCGGAAATATAGTTGTTGATATGGGCTGGTTTGATGCCAATGCCAGAGAGGATATTTGCGCCGGTGTCAACGATTGGTTGTATACGCGGACATCATCGATTATTCCATTGAAATTGTTCGCCAAAGTGACGCCGTCATAATCTGCGCCTATTGTGAAATTCTGTATGCTGGTCCTGCGCGTTCCTGTGACATTGGATGATGCATCAAGCTGGCCATTGACATATATGCTCGCATTGATCCCGTTGATGGCCAGAACCGCATGGGTCCACTGGCCCGTTGTAACTGTTGCGGTGCCTGAAAGGGTCGTCGTGCTCCCGTCTCCCCCTATTTGCGCATTAATTTTATTGCTGCTCCAGTAGAGCCTGTATGGCCTTTTGTCAGAGCCCCCGCTTGATTCCATCTTTGCGGCAATTGTCCCGTCTGCACCAACCGATAGATTTATCCAGGCGGCTATCGTCATGTCTGTTATAATATTAAAGTCGCTGGAATTTCCGGCATCTACATAATCATTAGAGCCGTCGAGCTGGATTGCATTTCCGTATTTTCCAGTTACCCATGCCGGGCAGCTGCCGTTTGCACAGCTCATGCCCGTCCCATTTTTGAGAGTCGCATTGTTCTGTCTTCCGGAAGAGTCTTTTCCGAATGTCCCGCTGTTGTCATCGAACTTCCAATATCCGACTACGGTCAGATTGTGGTTCGGGGCAGTTGTATTGGAATTATTTACAGAATAAACGTAAACCCGTTTTTTTTCATTCGCGGACATGTTCACGATGAAAGTTACCGAAGATGTGTTGAGCCATTGGCTTGAACAAAACTCCTGGTAGGAAATCCTCGACTGCGACTCTGCCAATTGCTGGTCATATACCCTCACGGTACTGTTCCATGAGCTTATTTTAGTGCAGGTGTCATCGAATGCTACAGTCCCGGATATGACTTCATTCGTCCTGGCTGTGCCGTTCTTCTCCTCCAGCAGGAAAGGCACCCTGTACAAGTCCACTGTGATCCTGTGTGCATTCTCGATTCCTCTGCTGCCGAAAAAGACATCGAACAGACTTTTGACCTTGTCCCTGATTTCGAGAATTGTCGCAGACGCGGGCACCCGCGTGAAAAAGTTTATCGTGGACGCCAGTATCAGGGATACGAAGAGCAGGAAAAGAGAGACCGATATTATGAATGAAACGTCCATAAATTATATTTCATTCGTTTGTAATAATAGTTTTGCCGGTCCTGTGGATGACGACAAGAGCCAATATAGCCACGATCATGATCACAGCCGCCACGACAACTCCCGCCAAGATGTATTTGGAGTCGAATGAGAAACCTTTCGTTTTGTCTTCATGGTTGTCTGTGGGCGTCACGTTTGATGCGCCGGAATTCCCCGCCGGACCACCGGCTCCTGTAGCAGATTGGTCCGTAGTTGCGGCATTGTTGACGACAGTTATTTCCTTTGAGACGTATTCTATGTTGCCAGCCTTGTCTTGCGCAGATATGCGGAGAATATAATTTCCATCGCTAAGCTGCTTTGAATTGAAAGAGGTGGCGCAGGTGAACTTGGTCGGTGTCTGTAGAGTGCATGTCAAAGCACCACTGAACGAGGAGATGTTGAACATTACTTTGTTTTGGTCTAGGCTGGACTCGATTATGTCCGCTTTTATATCAAAATTGTCTTTTACTTTTCCCGTCGGCTGGGTTATGCTCACTGCAGGCTTTGTATTGTCTATGGACACTGATATGCTTGTCGATATGTCTGTGTTGAAGGTGTTGTGCGCTTTCGCAGTTATGGTATATCCTCCGTCTATGAAAGGGATTGTATCAAGCGAATAATTGCAGCTGGTGAAATCAGGGTTGCACGACATTGTTTTTTTCGTGACGCTGCCGGCGATGTCTATGGAAAGCTCTACTGAAGTCACGCCTACTGTATTTTTCGTGGTCGCATTTATCAGGACGGCTCCCTTAAGGAATGCGTTGTTCGAGGGCTCGTGTATGGATATCAAAGGCTGCGTGTTTTTTGTAGTTATATTAATCCAGGATGAGTTTGAATTGCCTGCATTGTCAGTCACAGTGAAATTAAGCGTATAGCTCCCGTCCTGCAAGTTTGCCGTGTTCAATACTCCACTGCATGAAGAGTTGAAATTTGTTCCAGTGCATCCTAACGTGCCGCTTAAGCTGCCGACAGTGTATTTTACACTTGCCATGCCAGAATAATTATCGGTGACATTGGCCTGCAGCGCGACATTCCCGGTGAGATTGCCCGGCAAAGATGCGGCGACAATCTGAGGTATATCATTGTCAACTGTCACATTGATTTTTACAGTCCCGATGGTTCCCACATTGTCCGACGCTCTCGAATATAGGGTGACATTCTGGTTGTTCGAATATGCTAGTGTGTTCCAAGTACTTTGGAATTTGCCACCGGTCTCGTTCATCGATGTCCATGCAGACCCGTCCGTCGAAAATTGGACAGTGCTCGCATTCACGCCAGATGAGACATCAACAGCATTCACAGATACGGTATTGTTCCCTTTCACATAACTATTGTTTGTCGGGCTGGTGAAACTTACTGCAGGAGGATTCCTGTCTAGAGTAAAGCGTAATGGATCGTTCGAAGTGCCGTTGTTTCCCTTTGTGTTATCAGTGTCATTGGCTTCAAAATAAAACAGTTCGGCAGTGTCAGAACCTGCGATGGCGAAAGAAATCGTGTTGCTGCACTTCCATTCAGATGCAGTGTTGACGCATGAAAGAGTGTAATTGTCCCAGTTCTCGCCTTGCTGGTATGCGTTCAGCGATATGATATACAGCTTGGCCGTGCTGGAGTTCAGATTGCCGCTTGTGGCGTTGATTGAAAATACCTGCGAGCCGCCGCCTGTGTAGCTGTTGTTCACAGGTTGGGGAGAATGCAATAGAGGAGCAGCCAATGCTTGATTCGAGAAAAATAAAATAAATAAAATCAAGCCAAATACGAGAACTTTCATAATAATCTATCTGTTATCTTGAATATATTTCTAAAAATCTATGGATTCTAAGAACATCCAAATCAATAAACATTTAATAGATTACTTCCACGCGCATATTGTGACTATGGCAATCTCAATCGTGCCGTCAGGATTCTGTATTATCTTCGGCTCTTCATAGCATGCTATCGATTCTGCACTGGTTTCAGGTGCGACAGTCTGCGGCGCCACAGGGACAGTCTCCCCGCCGAATTGCTGTATCACGTTGAATGTAGTCGTATTCGACCATGATTTGCTTGTTGTAGTGTCGTTCACGGTCACATTGAGCTGGTAGACACCGAGATTCGAAGGGGCGGTAAAATTGCACGTATATCCTCCTGTGGAGTTTGTGTCTGTGGTACACAATACAGTAGTGGAATTCTGATATACAGTCACATCCGAGGAACCCCCTGATGTATCTACAGCGCTGCTGTCGCTTCTTGTCGCCACTCCGGACAGCATGACACCCCCGTTCCAGTTTGGTTCTGTGTTATTCAACTTCATTGTCACAGTGACGTTGAATTCTTCCTGTATGCACAATCTGTTGCCAAAATATCCGCATGCTCCAACGTGCGTGTCGTTCTGCTGGTACATGGAAAATGCGCATGTCTCTCTTGACAAGCAGTCTGCCCGTATGTTTGTTACGACTGGATTGTCTGCAGTCTTGGCGCAGATTATATTATTGTAATGGTCCTTCCTGCCTGCATGCGAATTGCTGGTGGCATAAATGGAAACGACGCCGCCCTCATTGGCGTTGCATGATGCTGCCCTGATCGTGGCCGAAGTTATCTCGGTACAGCATACTTTGGTCCCGTAATTGGAATCGCAGCTGCCTGCATGCGTGTCGTTCTGCTGGAATATGTTGAATATGCATGTCTCGCCTCCGCTGCAGCTGCTCCTGAACGTGCATGTAGGGATCGCTTCTGACGCAGACATGAAAAACATGAACGACAGGATGAAACCAAATAAGAACGCAGCATATATGCCCATAAGAAATAATGGTCGCACTATGAAATAAGTTTTATAAGCTTGGAATTGCAACCAATTATAAATGAACAAACGGACACTTGGAATCGCCGGAATTTTCCTTATCGGCATCGCACTCGGGATTGTAATTAACAGTTTCTTTCCAGTTTTAAATTCAGGAAGCTTGGCGTCTTCTCAGCTTGAAAAATTGTACGAGCTGGTGAATCCAAACATTGATGTCAGTGTCGTCAAGGCTGACCAAGTTAGCGGGATGTACAAGGTTCTTTTCAAGGCTGTTGATGCCACAGGTACAACCAACTATCGGGAAGCATATATCACTCAAGACGGCAATCTTTTGACAGAGAGCATGATAGTCGTCGGACAGTCTATATCACAGCTGACAAAAATCCATGGTTTCGTGGATTGCCTTGCTGGCAAGAACGTCAGGATTGCCGGTATTGCTAACAATACAGAAACGCTGTTACAGTTCAATGCGTTGGGCGGTTCCTATGCCACAAAGCTGTACCTCAGCTGTGACGGCGAAGAGGCTCTGAAATGCGTCCAGGCTGGCATAACGCAGGTACCGACTGTCATCTATGAGGATAATGGATACCCCGGAGTCAAGTCGATCCAATCCCTTGAGAATCTGACAGCCTGCAAGTTCTAGGATTTCTTTGCGGCTTCTTTCACTTTCAGGTACAAGTCCTTGTCTTGGTTTGCTCCCTTGAGCCCCGAGTTAATGAATTCTGCTTGTTTTTTTGACCATATTTTATTAGGAGTGCGTTTTACATAATCTACAAGGAGTTTGATAAATTCCAAGTCGCCTTTCAAATCTCTTTCCTTCTGCTCGTCAATGTCTTTCAGTCTCATTATATCCCCAAATACATCTTTGATTTATCTTCAACTTTCAAGATCTTATTGGTTTGCATTATTTTCCCTATGTCAAGCTTGTCTTTGAAAAGCTCGAACAAGTACTTGGCATCTTGTATATCCTTATCCGAACCCAGATACAGCTTATAGGAGATTTGCTGCTCAAGGGGCGATATCAGGAGTTCATTGCCGTTCACTATTACTTTTGTCGGGTTATTCAGGGCATCCCTGTTTATCTCGTTGTTAGCGAATTTAATTTCCATGTTTGGGTATATGCCACCTTTGAATATCCTTATAGACGTGTTCTTCCTCAGAAATTCATAGTATAATTCCGATGTATCGGGCGAATTCATTATTTCATATCCATTATCCTTCAGCAAAGAAACAAAATGTTCAAACTTGTCGATTGCAAACTGTTCTGTGAGAATGTCAACATCTTCTGTATACCTTGGTCTTCCAAATAGGAGAACAACATATCCGCTGACGAGGACATATCTTATCTTTGAGGAATTCAATAGGCCGATGAAATTAATGACAAATCTGTCCAGATCAGATAGCTCCTTTTCAAAAGCAATTTTGTCACCCGAGAAGACCATTTCCATATTCTAAGTATGTTGTTGCATTTTAAAGCTTTCAAGCCGTTTTTCTGCCGATAATTATTTATGTTC
>CAZYBR010000002.1:0-52040 GCA_964645905.1 uncultured archaeon | reverse complement strand
CCCCATTTTTAAACTAAGAAAAGTTTTAATCCTTATAAGCTATATTTGGTTATGGACTTTGGGGACTTCCTAAAAAGGAGATACGAACTTGTCATTCTGCTTGGTTTCTTGCTCTTTGCACTTGTTTCAGAACTGCAGGTGACTTTCACATCTCCAATAGCCTTTGGTGACGAAGGATTCCACACCAGGATGTCCCAATGGATGGCTGAACATAAAGAGTATCCTGTTTACAATCCGATAGAGACTACAAATTTGGAACAGCGTGGCTTCACCAGACCCCCATTGTGGGAATTATTGGAATCTGGCATATATTCAATTTTCGGATTCAGAGAATTCATAGTCCAATTTCTAACGCCTTTCATTTCTGTCTTGACAGGGCTCGCGACCTATCTTTTGGTGAAGAGAATATACAACGAGAAAGTCGGGGCAATAGCGTCTATAATCTTGGTCACTTTTCCAGCTGTAGTCACCTATGCTGTATTGTTCTACGTAGATACCTTGCTGATGCTCTATTTCGCACTTTTTGCGTTTTGCCTGATTTTAGGAATCAAGAATGAGGACAAGAGATATCTGATTTTATCTGGCTTGTTTGCGGCACTTGCGTTCCTGACAAAGATCATCGGTGTGTTCATCTTCATGATACTGGGCATGGTCGTGGTTTATGGGTTCTTAAAAGCAAGACATGATTTAAGGAAACTACTCAGATTATATTCGTTGCCTCTCATGCTGGCTCTGATTCTTGTATTTTCCTTTTTGGCTAGGAACTTGGTCTATTACAATACTCCTTTATGCACTTCGCCTCTGGATACCAGCCGCTGTGATTCCAGTACATATGAACCGAAATATAACTTTTCTCAAGTAGTAGAACAGGCTGGGACAAATATAGGATTTTTGAAATTCGGATTGGTAGACTATATGCTATTTGCCTATGGTAACATATGGTTCGTCGGCATTACGCTGATAGCCGGTCTCTTTCTGCTATGGAAGAACAGCCATACCAACATATTGGTTGGGATTATGGTATTTGTGATGCTGATTCTGTTCGCGAGATTGTTCGATGCGCGTACAGAAGATGTCGCAAGATGGACGTTGGGATGGTCTCCTATAATCGCTACTATTGCCGCCATATACCTGTCTGAGATATACTCTTTCATGACAAAGTATAACAAGTATCTGGGCACTGCAATTATCATAATCGTGATTTTCATCGGATATTCGAGCATGACCCAAAAACTGGAAGTCATGACCAGTGTGAAGAAATTCTCGCCTTCATTTTTCGAAGCGTGTGATTGGGTAAAAGAAAATCTGCCGCAGGATGTATTGATAACGACTGTATGGGGCCATCATACGACATACAACTGCCAGAGAACAGTGGCACCAAACCTTGCGGATTTCCAATTGAGCAATGATGTAGACTTTATACTCAAGGTCGCCAAAGAAACCGGCATAACACATATCTTTGTCCAAAAGTTCAGCCTCAGAAACGATCCTCTTCAAGAGGGCTATACCGTGAATTTCGTAAGGCTTTTAGAAGACAATACGAATGAATTCAAGAAAGTCTACGAGAACGGTCCGAACTTGCAGCAATGCATACAGCAGGGCGGATGCGACGGCAACATAATTTACGAAATAAATTCTACATCTTAGATACAATAAGATATGCGCCGGTAATGATCATCATGATTCCCAACATGCGAAACATAGTCAGCTTTTCTTTGAAAAAGAATTTAGCCAGAATAGCTGTCAGAGCATATCCTGTCCCGACCAAAGGATAAACTAGGCTCAGCTCCTCTTGAGACAAGACGACAAGCCATATGGCTGTAGACATCACGTATAATGCAATTCCTAGAATGACAAACTTTTCTAAAAGTGAAAATATCCTAGGGCCAATCAACTGCCTTAATGCGATCTCTCCGACATTGGACATGCCTTTTTTCATCGAGAGCTGACCAAAAACTGCTAGGATTATAGCAGAGAAAATTAAAACCAGTGACATGTTACCATCCTATGATTGGTTACTATGATTTAAAAGTATTAGAATTATTAGAATAATTGATGGCTAACACAGATTCAAAGCTTGAAGAAATTTCAGTCGACAAAAGAGGCTATCTCAAACTGTTGAGGTTCGGCGATTATGAAGCACTTGTATCACTTACAGTAAAGGGAAAATCGAGAAGCGGCTACTCTTTCAAAGTAGACCGGGTTTACATAGTTCTTTCTGGGTCATTTGAATATTCTGAAAAGAGCCTTGCCGACGGGGAAGAAATTAAAAAGACTATAAGAACAGGGGATCATTTCACCGTAAAGCCTGGAAATGCACATATGTTCACTGCATTAGAAGACACATGCATGATTGAATTCACTCCAGGTGCAAAAGGAAAAATAGAGATGATTCCTTACAAGCCTTATCGGGAAATCAGCGAAAAGGACATGTGATCTAATGTTTGGTAGCATCATCGTAAAGAATGATAAAACTTTTTTGTTCACAATTTTAATTCTGGCTCTTTCAGTAAGGATGGTACTCGCTCCTCTTTACATTTCGCTGCCTGGAGAAGGCTATAGCGTCGTGCCGCATGATTTTGTGCATTACGTCGATGATGCCAAGGCTATTCTAGAAGGCAATACTCTCTATGTCGAGCCGACCCATACTGGTGGAAAACCTGCTCCATACGGTCCTTTGTTCATGCTCATCATGGCAGGGATTATAAAACTTTTTGGGGAGAATTATCTGATGCTAAAAATGCCTGCGATATTAGCAGACATAGGAATTATTTTTGTATTATTCTACTTGACCAAGAATCTGCTAGGATCAACAAAAGCAAGATACGCTACAGTCTTTTATGCTTTTTCACTAGTACCATTGCTAATATCTGGTGCTGATGCTACATCCGATCTGCCGTTAGTGTTCTTCTTGATAAGCTCGATTTATTTTGTAACCAAAAATAATCCGAATATATTCCTATCGGCATTTTTCCTCGCGCTTTCCGCCGGCTTCAAGATGCCGACGTCTCTTATATTCCTGTCAATGATAGGTTATTATTTCCTCCAGTCAATGCAATTCAAGAAAATTTTCCTATTCACATCGGTATTTGCGATAACTCTATTTGCAATCAACCTTCCATTCCTGTTGGAAGCTGGCATGAACATTTTCATCCAGATAACTTATGGGCTACAGGATCCGATAGGCGGCACAAGCATGCAATCATTCATCAACATTCTGGTGAATTATTTCATATACGGTGTTGACGAAAGGACAAGATTGCCAAACCCAACGATCTCACTGATATCATTTCCGATGCTGTTTGCCTCAACCCTTGTTGCCGGGATATACATACTAAGGTCCGGGTTGAAGGATAAGAAAATAGAGCTGATAAGAAATGTAGTGCTGATCATGCTTATACTGGCTGTTTTCGTAAAGATGAGTCATTGGCATATATTCTATTGGTCTGTGCCATTCATTTTTGTGCTGATGACTTATGCGCAACGTGGTATGAAAGGTTTTTGGATGTCTAAATTGGAGGTTCTAGGAATATTATTCCTGATGGTAAGCGCGATTTCTTATGCTGCCCTATATAGATGGACAAAGATACCTGAATACACGTCGTTGGAGCAGTCTATACTATTGTTGAGCGTAGTCTTGTCGACCATCGGGACTTTCTTCATGATGATGAAAAATGATTTCAAGTTACTGTGGTCTTTCTCGGCATTTTCATGGGGATTGTGGCTTACAGACCATGCAAAACTTTTCATGTTGTTCGGTAGCATAATTCCTATCCTTAAATCGCCTATAATCTCGTTCGGCTCACAGCAGTTTCTTTCGATTGGTTTTGTTGTCTTCTCGAATTTATTGCTTCTAGTCTTCCTACATAAGATAAGCAAGGTGAGACAAGAATGAAAATCCTGATAACAGGCGTGAGCGGTCAGGTTGGATCACAAGTGTTGAACGTATCCAAACATGAAAACTATGGGATTTATTTCGGTACAGAACCTAAGAAACTAGGCAGTAATCTCTTCAAAGTGGATATACGGAATAGAGAAGATATTTTTGAGACAATTAAGAAAGTCGAGCCGGATTGGATAATACACTGTGCAGCTGCGACCAAAGTTGACCTGTGTGAAACGAACAGAGAAGATGCGCGACAAATAAACTTCGATGGCACGAAAAATCTAGTCGACGCTGCTAAAGAAGTAAGCTCAAAATTTTTGTATGTTTCAACTGATTACGTATTCGACGGGAACAAAGGGGATTATAAAGAAACAGACCAAACAAATCCCATCAATTATTATGGTGTGACCAAGTTAGAAGGAGAATTATATGTCAAAAATTTAGGAGATCATCTGATAATGAGAACATCCCATGTATACAGCAATGCTGGAGAGAATTTTGTATTATGGGTGATTAAGAAGCTTCAGTCTGGTAATCTAGAGTGTCCGGCTGACATGATTAGTTCCCCTACTTTGGCAATTGAACTTGCAGAAGCCGTCATGAAATCTATTGAGAAAGGTTTAAATGGGACGTATCATGCTGCGGGCAACCAGAACATATCACGTTATGATTTCGCTAGAAAGATTGCGAATGCATTCGGCTATGGCGAATCAAAAATAAAGCCTGTTAAAATGAGTGAAATCAATTTCACTGCTAAGAGACCGGTAAATTCTTCATTGAATATTTCGAAGATACTGAATGAAGGTGTGAAATTCTCGGACGTAGATAGCTGCCTGCGAAGATTGAAAACTCAGATGCAATCAGGCGCCTGATTTATTCAGAATCTCATTGACTATTCCAATCATTTCGGACTGGATTTTCGTTATCTTATTTAATTTTTCAAACTGTTTCGTAAATTCCAAATAGTGTTTTGTATGTCTAAAGACGTCCTCCATTTGTTTTATTCTTGTAAATCTCTCGCCTTTTACAGGGCTGTTTCCTTCTTTAAACCTGTCACACGGAGCGTTCATTATTTTCAATCCCATATCATGACCAAGGAATAAAACCAATACTTCCAACGACCATCCGAGTTTGGTGGAACCATAAATTTCCATTATTCTAGATAATACTGAGTTCCATTTGTAGGTCTTCATAGCAAATAAACCTGTGAAGAGTTGTATGATATTGGAAAAATCTTTTTTATAATCGAACGTGTATGACGTAATCTGGTTTGTTATCGAAGACTTCGATGATGCTATGTTTATGATTCTGCTTACGAAAAGTTCGGATACATATTGGAATTTCGGATAAGAATCTGCAACTTTTTGGGAGCCCCAAGAAGCGAAAGTGAGATCACATTTACCTAATAGTGGTTTTATCATGTTTGAGAATCTTTTAGAAGGTATTATAAAATCGTCTGCCGTAGTAGATATGAAATCTGGCTTGAACTCCGAGATTCCACGTTTAACCGCCTCTACAAAATGATGGGTGTAATCGAATTCTTCTGGTTTCAGTGAAAAACAAATTGTATCTTTCAGGGATTTTTTAACTATGATGTCTTGGTTGTCTGCACATATTGAAAATACTGCTCTGACATTGATTCTCTTCAGACTTGTGCGTATATTCTTGATCACGTCTAGAATATCTTCGCGTTTTCCATTAGTCGGAATTGCAACCAATGCTGTTTTCATAATAATAATTAGGTGGATTAGTTAAACTTTTGATGAAAATCAACGGAATCTTTTGAAAGCAGTTTCTTCCACCACCACTCATTGGATTGATACCAAGAAATTGTCTTCCCCAAGTTCTCATCGAAACTTGCCGAAGTTTTCCAACCCAGTTTCTTCAGCTTGTCGCAATTGAGAGAATATCTGAAGTCGTGACCTGGTCTGTCCTTTACAAATTTGATTAGACTTTCGTTCTTTCCTAATTTATTCAGAATCTTTCTGACAATTTCTACATTAGGCATCTTACTTTCACCTGCAATGTTGTATATCTCCCCAGATTTACCTTTCTCAAGAATGAGATATATCGCACGGCAGTTGTCTTCTACGTATATCCAGTCTCTTATATTTTTTCCTTCACCGTATACAGGAAGTTCCTTATCCATGATTGCATTGACTATCATCTTTGGAATTAACTTCTCTAGATAATGGTATGGGCCAAAATTATTCGTGGTTCTTGTTATGATGACTGGCAACCCATGTGTTTTAAAAAATGATAATGCTACCATGTCTGCAGCCGCCTTACTTGCGGCATATGGACTGCTTGGATTTAATTCATCCTCTTCTGTGAACGCGCCTTCACTTATACTTCCGTACACTTCATCGGTGCTGATATGTATGAATTTCTTGATATCAGATTTTCGGGCGGCTTCCAATAGAATCGTTGTTCCCAATACATTGGTTGTAACGAAAGGGCTTGCTGATACTATAGACCTATCAACATGCGTCTCGGCAGAAAAATTTACGACTGTGTCGACTTTCGCCATTATTTTTTCAACAATATCTTTGTCGCAAATGTCCCCTTGGACAAAAGAATATCGAGGGTTCTTTTCAATGTCCTTTAGATTGTCAAGGTTCCCAGAATATGTCAATTTGTCAAGATTAATGATTTCAGAATCTGAGTCGTTTGCCAAAATATGCCTTATAAAATTACTCCCTATGAAACCAGCGCCACCTGTCACCAGTATCTTAATCTTAACCACCTACTTTTATAGTGTCCGGCCACTTGAACGGCACTTCATCAGTATTCCATGGCAATCTTAACTCATCTGGGTTTTTGTGATTGTACACTTTGTCTGGAATGTTCAGGATAACTGCTCTTTCACTATCCAGTGCGGTGAATCCATGTGTTATTCCTGGTGGAATTTGCAATAAAATCGGGTTTGATTTATCAGATGGCTCCTCCATTATAAATTTCAACACGTTTCCATGCGTAGGAGAGTCTTTTCTTTGGTCGTACAACACTACAAGCGCCTTTCCCTTGATGCATACGAAATTGTCGGTCTGCACTTTATGATAGTGCCACGCTTTCACAGCATCCTTATTGCATACTGTGATGTAACACTGACCGAAACCCTTGAAAATACTGTCGTCCGACCGCAACATCTCCATCAGCTGGCCTCTTGCATCAGATAGAAGCTTTAGGTCCTTAATCTGCACGCCTTGTATCGTCATCGTAAAATTCCTTTGTTTAAAAAGCATAAATACATTTCATTTCATCTAAAGGTTAAGGTGACTGGGTTGAAAGGTGTCGTTCTAGCAGGCGGAGAAGGTAAGCGTCTAAGACCGTTGACAGCTATAACCAACAAGCACTTGTTGCCTGTTTTTGACAAGCCTATGATACTGCACCCTATTGAGACCCTGAAAGGTCTAGGTATTATCGATATCTGCATTGTGACAGGCGGTGAAAACATAGGGGATTTCATGAAATTCCTAGGTAGCGGGGCTTCATTTGGCGTCAATCTAACCTACAGGATACAGGACGGCCCGTTGGGCATAGCGCATTCTCTATTACAGGCTGAAGAGTTCTTCAAGGATGAAAAAGTAGTGGTTATCCTTGGTGACAATATCTTTGAAAAGGTAGAAATACCAGAAGAGGCGACGAAGGACAATAACGCATACATATTTCTGAAGCAGGTGAAGGATCCTGAAAGGTTCGGGGTGCCTGTGTTCGATGGAAACCAAAATATCATAGATATTGAGGAAAAGCCGGCAAATCCAAAATCTGAATACGCTGTAACAGGGCTTTACATCTATCCTCCGAGCGTCTTTGAGTTCATCAAGACCCTGAAGCCGAGCGGAAGAGGAGAGCTGGAAATCACAGATGTCAATAACTGGTTCATCAAGCAGAACAAATTGAAGTCCGTGACCTTGGACGGGTTCTGGTCTGATGCAGGGACGTTCGAGTCATTGTTCAGGGCGACAATACTGCATGCCAAGCGTTCTGGTTTTGAACTGGACTCGTAAGATTAATTAAGATTAAAAGTCAACACACTTCATGGACAAACCTGCAAAAGCTATACTTATTTTGATACTTCTCAGTGTCATGCTGAGCGTAGGCGGACAATTATTCATGAAGAACGGTATGAGAATTGTAGGGGAAATAAGCCTGTCCCAGATAATACGACCTCCTGCATTGTTCCAAGTAATTTTCAATCCTTTCATAATCGTTGGTGTAGGTTTGTATGTTCTGGCATCTGTTGTATGGCTTGTGGTCCTGTCTAGGGCGGAATTGAGTTATGCGTATCCGATGATCGGGATAAGTTATATTGTGACATCGTTGCTTGCCTGGATGATATTCAAGGAAAATATGACAATCTTCAGGTTTCTCGGAATAGCGATGATAATTTCTGGTGTTTATTTCATCTCAACAAAGCGATGATTACTACAAAGCATTACTCAAATAATTCTTTACTTCATCCTTTAGGTCTTCTCTCTTGAGAGCCATCTCTATTATCGCTTTGAGATAACCGGGCTTGCTCCCTACGTCATATCTTTTTCCTTCAATCTTGTGGGCGAATAATTTCTGCGTCTTCAACAGGACTTTCAATGCATCTGTTAATTGTATCTCATTTTTATGGCCTGGTGTAGTCTGCTTCAAAGCAGAGAATATTTCCGGTGTGAGCACATAACGGCCTATCACACCAATGTTTGACGGCGCTTCGTTTAGTTTCGGTTTCTCCACTAAATTCTTGATTTCATAAATATTTTCGCTTATTTGATTTCCATCTATTACTCCATATAGGGGCAGAGACTCTTCCGGAACTTCCTCGACTCCTATTACTGTCGAACTGTATTTCTTGAAAGTGTTTATGACTTGCTTTGCTGCAGGCTCTTCAGAGACTACTATATCGTCGCCTAAAGCTACAACAAATGGCTCATTTCCAATGTGCTTTTCAGCGCAAAGGATTGCATCTCCTAGGCCCTTAGGCTCTTTCTGCCTTATGAAATGAATGCTTGCATTGTTGAGAATTTCATCCACTGATTTCAACAGGTCCGATTGACCGGAGTTTTTCAGGTAAGTTTCTAATTCAGGCGTGAAATCAAAATAATCCTCTATCGCCCTCTTTCCTCTTCCAGTGATTATTATTATATCGTCTATTCCAGACTTGACCAATTCTTCGACTACAAAATGTATCACCGGCTTGTCTACTATAGGTAGCATTTCTTTTGGCTGTGATTTTGTCGCTGGAAGGAATCTTATTCCCATGCCGGCTGCTGGTATGACTGCTTTTTTGATTTCCATGATTATTCTCGCAAGGTTTTTTGGATATCATCATTGACTTTCTTTACGGCTTTCAATAATGCAGGATCAATGTGCTGCTCTGCGAATGAAATAAATGCTTCTATGTCCTTTGGAAGACACTTGCCCTGGAATCCTTTTCCAGTTATTATGGATCCGTACTTTCCGATTCTCTTATCCAGCGCGACTATGTCTGCTACTTTCTGGCTGTCTATCCCTAATCTTTTACCAATTGCTGCTATTTCATTCCAGTAGGATACCCTGCTTGCCAATGCGCAATTGGCTGCATATTTTATGAATTCTGCTGTCTTCAGGTCCGTTCTGAAAACTGGTTTCGCAAGTTTTGCATACAAATTAGCCAGCATTTCTCCTGATTTTTTATCAAATTCACCGATAACTATCCTTTCTTCATCGAAGAATCCTCTTGCTAGAGTGCTTTCATCTGTCCATGTATTTGCGATTTCTGTCAGGAACTCAGGGTTCATGCATACTCCGAAATCCTGTCCGGCTTTCCTACCAGATGCCTTCTCTAAGGCGGGTATTACCACGCTCTCAGTTGTCTGGGGTGTCACAGTGCTTTTAACAACAATGACATGATAGCCTCTTTTGTTCTTCAATGCTCTTCCAACATTTTCTATTGCAGATGTAATGTAAGTCAGGTTTATTTTCCCGTTTTCTGTAGGTGAAGGGACGCAGATAAAGGAGATTTCTGAATTATTTATGGCGTATTCTATATCTGTTGTGGCGCCGAATCCCCTGTTCTTTGCTTTCTCGATTCTTGATGGATCTATGTCATGAAAAATTACCTTATTGCCTAGCTTAGTCAAGCCTTCTCCGACTACGCTTCCTACAACACCGCTTCCGATTATTGATACGTTCATTGTACTACCTTTCAAGCTATTAGTAATATGAACCAAAAGTTTTAAATACGGTTGAAATTCAAATCTCTATCTTGATTTTTTTACCAAACTCTTTGATGATTTTCCTTATAGCCTGCTTCTTGTCAGCGAGCTTGTAGTGGCTTTTCACTATATTGACTATCCTGTCCTCTTCTTCATCTATCTCAAGGAGGATTTTGACCATATAATATATGTGCATTCTTAAAAGATAACTTTATATTATAGAGAATTACTTAAAATAATATGAAGGCTTTGACAACTGCAAGTTTGGTTGTTCTATTAGCCGTATTTGCCGTTGCTTCTCTCGCATTCTTGATTCCGACTCTTTCTCAGACCACTCTTATAGCAGACGACTTCTTTGTCAATTTGGTAGAAAATAAGGCAGAAATTTCACAAGGTACTGCGATATTCGACCTAAAGAATCCTACACCAGCGACAATCAACATAAATGCTAACATCTTGAGTTTGCGGTTCCAAAACGGGGGGCAGGAGACTACACCACTTAAATCAACTGAATTCTTTGTCGAGAAAAATATCATGTATTCTACTAATGTCACTGACTATTCGACCACATGCAATACTTTTGAGGTGACTAATGTAAGCGGAACATTTTCTGTAAGCAATTGTACAACTCAGGCTTCTGGATGGCATTGGAATAATATTACAAAGAGTGGATTCGTACCCCTCAATTCGATAGCCCTTAATCCTAATCAGACGGCAAGAATAAAGATTATCGCACACTGGACACCGAAATTGGGATCCAATAACAGGGAATGGTTTCCGCAGATAACTGTAAATAGCAACGCATATGAGCAGAGCAAATGGGCATGGTGGAACACGACATACGGGTTAAGAGCAAATGAAACAGTTTATAGTATCGCTGGTGGTAACCTGTACAAGTTTCCGCATCCAATTAATGGTAGTTTCTGGGATACAGCTAATCTTGTATCAGGCGGTTCTATGAAATCTGATTGCAAAGATGTGCAGGTTCTGAATGGCTCGGACGCAAAACAGAATTTCGAATGGGAAATATACAACAATGGAACTTATGGCTGTAATGCCGCTAAGAGTATACTATGGACAAAAATGGACGTATTGAGCAATAACAATGACAGCATTCTAAGTTGGTATTACAACAACCCTGATGAAACAAATTTCTACAACAGTACAACAACTACTTGGAGTTCTGATTTTGGGATGGTTCTTCATTTCAAGGAAGACGGAGGTTCATTGGTCAAGGACAGTACGG
Source organism: uncultured archaeon (assembly GCA_964645905.1). Lineage (GTDB taxonomy): Archaea > Aenigmatarchaeota > Aenigmatarchaeia > CG10238-14 > SCSR01 > JACOWB01. The sequence goes on along the minus strand of CAZYBR010000002.1, from coordinate 40,720 downwards.
GAAATGTCAACAATGGTGCCATTACTGGGAACCCGACATGGCAGGACGGCAAGTTTGGAAGAGCATTGAGATTCGACGGTTCAGGTGACAATATTGAAGTAAACCATTCTGCATCAATTGCTATTCAAAGTAGCTCAAGCCCATTTGGAATAGAATTTTGGATGTATTTGGATGCAAATACCGGTTATATAGTCAAAAAGGAACCACAGTATCTGATCGCATTTGGCGATCCTGCAGCAAATGATAAACTGAACTGTGCGTTCTACGATGGAAGTTGGACTAATAGCATGGCGTCTGCAACTAATCCACCTGCAAACACATGGGTACATGTATTCTGCAAGAAAAACAATACCGGTATGTATATCTATGTCAATGGCAGTCTTGCCGGTAGTGATACATCAATTGGGACACCACAATTTCCAATGAGCAATCTATTTATCGCAAGCCATCAGGCCGGTGGGGGATATATTACAGGTCTAATCGATGAATTCAGGTTTTATGATTCTGTTGACCCAAGTGATGATTGGATAAGGGCAAGCTATAATTATGGAATCGCATCCGGTCTGGTTCAGGATTCTATTTCTACAACTAATGAAAGCAGTGCAAGAACTTCAATGGAAAACGGTATTCTGAGTTCGCTTGTAAGCGTTCCTATATACAGCGATCAAAAAATTTATCTAAGAAACCTTAGCAATTACCAACAGTTGTCAAGCTTCGACAAAGTCGTAAAGTACGGTGGTCAGATATGGGCGTTTAATTATCTTACAGGAAGTGACACGTTAACTAACATGCCGAACATTACGCCTGCTTTCTATGTGCTGGAAATGCAAAACTTGACGACTAACAATGTTATTGCACAAAGGGTCAGTGCGTTCATAAACCAGACGAAAACGTCTTAGTGGTGAGCATATCAGTGCTATTACATCAAATAAAAAAGTTTTTATAATTATAACCGTATCCTTATCGTTATTTATAATAAATATCCAGTCGGTTCTTGCAGCTGTCGATGATTCTTACAAGCCGTATCTCCACAAGGCGAATGTTCCAGAACATCCTAAAGTAAAATTGTACGGAAGCTATCAGACGAATTTATTTCCAGGAGCTGCGACATACACTTATGCGATAGAGGTTCCAAAAGGAACTAACAATCTACAACCGTTCATTTCGATAAATTACAACAGTCAATCGGTTAAACAGCGACCTGGAATAATCGGTGCCGGTTGGTCGATTTCACAAAACTATATCTACCGCGATGTCAACTCGACTCCAGATAATACAACAGATGACAGGTTCATGTTGGTATTCAACGGTGGTTCTTACGAGTTTGTTTACGACCAAAACGATACTTTTTATCACACTAAAATTGAATCATTCCTAAGAATACAGAACCTCACAGGTGCGCCAAATACATATAGTGGATATTGGGTTGTAACTACAAAAGATGGGACTCAATTCAGATTCGGTTACAACAGCGATTCAGAATTAACATCCAATACAGGAAAATCTTATGCGTTGCGATGGAGCCTTGATCAAGTAACTGATGCACATGACAACAAAATATTTTATTCTTATCTGGAAGATCCAAATTCTGGGGATAGTGGAACTTCATATCCGTCTCAGATAATTTACAACAATGACAGAAAAAGGAATATAGATTTCGTATATGAAAGCTCTAGCAGACCAGATTTGAGAACTGTTTATGACCAAGGGAACAAACTGAACGAGACTAGAAGGCTTTCGAGTATCAACATTTCTGTCGACAACATCTTAGTAAGAACATATCAGTTTGAATATGGAAACCTTAATTCTGAGAAATCATTGTCGTCATTGGCAAAAATAAAATTCATAGGAGCCGATAATTCCTCCGTCCTTCACCAGATAACATTCGATTATTATCCCGATATCACAAACTATGTAAAGCAGACATCGGTATGGACTCCGCCAGTTTCGTTTTCAGTTGATGGTTCGGATAAAGGAATCAGGACTGTGGATTTGGATAATGATGGTTTTCTTGATATCATTCAATCAGAATTTGCAGGAAGCGTGAAAAATGTATGGATTAATGACAAGAAAGGAAGTTGGGTGTCGTCAAATCTTTTCTCTGCCCCGGAATTTATTGTCGATGTCACTGCTTCTGATAACGGAATAAGATTTGTTGATTTCAACAACGATGGTCTAGTAGACATGCTTCAAGGCATCAACTCTACAAAAGCTGCGTGGTATAACAATGGTATTGGGTGGACTATCATCAGCCAATGGGCGCCTCCGATATCATTTATTTCCGCTGGTGCAGATCAGGGTGTGCAATTGGTTGATTTTGACGGTGACGGAAAGGTAGACATTCTTCAAGCCCACAATAACGGCGGAGCAAATATAAAGAAGGCATACCGCAATAATGGAGTAGGATGGGAAGATGTAAGTAGCGAATGGACATCGCCGACATTTTTCTATGCCGACAAGGACACCGGCGCAAGAATTGAAGATTTGAACGGAGACGGATTGCCCGATATAATAGAAAGCTCTGATTTTGGTTCCGTTGTCAAGAACGTGTGGATTAACAATGCAAATGGTTGGACAAGCTCTCCGAATTGGAACCCTCCAGTCGCATTCACCACAACCGCAAGGCCTGACAACGGGGTGAGATTCAATGATGTGAATGGAGATGGTCTAACTGACATTACTGTGGATTATCTGAATGCGAGCACAACAGAAAGAGGAGCATGGATAAATAATGGAGTAGGATGGACACAGAACAATACATGGCAGTCACCAGAGCCTTTCACAAGAGACGGCAGGAACATAGGAAGAAGACTGGCCGACATCAATGGAGATGGATTTGCTGGAATAATAGTCGCGCACCGTTATCCGAACGGGACGACTGAACTTTTTGTGTGGACAAGGAATACATCAACGCCTTACATGCTTAGAAGCATCACCACAGAGCTTGGAAGGATTATTTCCGTGTCTTATGCTAATTCTACCAACTTTGACAATGCCGGCAATGACTCCGTCTCCGACATCGGATTCAACATGTTTGTTGTAAAGAATGTCAGCTACAACAATTCCCTTACTGGGCCTTTCACATCTTTCTTTAATTATTCCTACAATTACTCAGACGGCAAGTATGATTACGAGGAAAAAGATTTCAGGGGATTCTCTATTGTCAATGAAACTTTGCCGGACAGTTCAATCATATCGCATAGATTTTATCAGGACGAGATATTGAAAGGTAAGGAATACAATACTACAATCTACAATTCTTCTGGTAATATTTTCACAAGGGATGAAGCTCTGTTCAATTACACTAATGCAAGTGCTGGCTATTTCAAGGTTTTCACTGTCTCTCAGACTAATTATCTGCACGATGGTGCTGTCGGCAATCCCAAGGTAACTAATGTGACTTACTCTTATGATAGTTTCGGTAATGTTATTTACCGCAGTTTCCTCGGCGATGTGAATGCCACAGGCGACGAGAAGTACGAGAATTATTCTTATGTTATCAATACGAGTGCATGGATTGTCGACAAGTTAAGCTGGTATTTGTTGTTTGATTCTAATAATCAGAAGGTTCGCGAAACGAAGTATCATTATGATGGTCAGGTTTACGGCAGGAATGCTACCAAAGGGGATGTCACTGCTGTCGAGAATTGGAATGATAAAGGAGCTAATCCTATTACAAGGTTTGAATATGACAGGTTTGGTAATGTTATTCGTGTTACAGATCCACTTTATCGTGAAACCAGTTACACATATGGACTAAGAGATACTACATTCACTTTCGTCGACAAGATAACAAATGCATTGGATCACCAGACCGACTTTAAGTATGATTTAGGGACTGGAAATTTGCTGTGGAAGAAGCAGAATGGGATATACACTTACTTCGTTTATGACACATTCGGGAGATTGATTAAAGAGATACAGCCGTTTGATTCGAATGAACTGCCTACAAAGAGTTACAATTATTCTTTTGACGGAACCGCGCCTGAATCGATTAAGATTTCGCAAAGAACAACAGCCAACAAGACCTTTGATACTTACTTTTACTATGATGGGTTGGGTAATTTTATTCAATTTAAGAAACCTAGTGATGGTAACCAACAAATTGTGAAGAATCTCTTTTATGACGGAATGGAAAGGGTTAGAGCAGAGAGCAATCCTTACTTTGCTCCAACATCAGCAGGATTAACAACAACTCATAATTCCGATTTCATCAATTATACCTATGATACTTTATCACGTGTAATCTCGGTGAGAAATCCAGACGGGAACACAACAAATATTACTTTCAATCATTGGAATGTTACAGCATATGACGAGAACGGTCACATGAAGACATATGTAACCGATTCATATGGAAGAATAATTAATGTTCTTGAATACAATAATAATCCTGTTCTGCATTTCAATTTCGAGATTGACATATACACTACAAATTATAATTATGACACAGCAGACAATCTGATTAAAATTACAGATGCTTTGGGTAATAATTTTATATTTGGATACGACTCTCTCGGTAGAAGAATATCATTGCAAGACCCAGATTTGGGAAATTGGAGTTACACGTATGACTTGATTGGAAACTTGATTAGGCAGGTGCAGAATGGTGGAGGGAATTTAGTAACAGGTGACGGTTATTATCGTGAGTATAATGAATTGAATCAGTTGACAATTATTCGTAATGGTTCTACAATAACATCGCCACAGTTGGAAAATTATACATACGACCCATTCGGACAGAGAATCAAGATAATGCGCAACGATACAGTCAACACTACAATCTACACGCCGTTCAAAGAATTAATGCGAATAGTAAACTCGTCAGGAAATTATGATTTCACTTACATCTATGACGGAAATACACTAGTTGCACGAGTGAATCCAGACGCTTCTAAATATTATTACCATTCCGACCATCTAGGCTCCACATCATTGATAACAGACCAGAATGGGAATGTAGTTGAGAATACGTTCTATAGTCCTTATGGGGAGTTGCTTGGTGGTGGAACGGCTGATGTAAAACTTTATACAAGTCAGTTCAAAGACTTTTCGTGTGAGTATTATTACGGTGCGAGGTATTACAACCCGTGTTTAGGAATATTTACACAATCAGACAGTTATCAAAGCTTCTACAATCCTCAAGGTTTGAATAGATTTTCGTATGGATTAAATAATCCTTACAAATACACAGATTCGAGCGGCAATTGTCCGATGTGCATAGCCGCAGCTGCAGGAGCACTTATCGGTGGTGGAATTGATCTTGGGGTACAGCTTTGGCATAATAATGGTGATTTGAGCAAAGTTAGTTGGAGTGAAGTAGGTGTAAGTGCTGTCGCTGGTGGTATAGGTGGGTTAACATTCGGTGCAGGTACTGCTGTATTTGGAACTGGATTCGGCGCCACAGTTTTATCTGGAGCAGGTGCGGGAATTGCTGGTGGACAAACTAGTATAGCTGGTGGGAATTTCATAACGGGAATGCCCTTAACTCAAGGATTAGGACAGCCTAAAGATTTGCTCATAGAAGGGCTTGGCGGGGGTGGAGGAGCGGCATTAGGATACGGTGTGAATAAAATGTTTACATCTGTATCAACTATTTCTAATAAGCCATCTGACTTCAAAGTAAGTAAAAGTAGTCCACTAGCCATGAGTACTAATCCGGACATATTACCTAAACCTATGACTACACCACAAGGTAAAACATTTAGTGGAGATTATCATGATACAATTGTCGTGGATAAAAGCGGTCCTGTTAAGATCCATGGAACTGTTAGAACGTATCCAGAAACTGGCGAGTATCGAACGGAAATATATAGCCGTACTATAGAACAATCAAACGGACAATCAAACATATTAGAAAATATTTGGAGGTGGTTAAGTGGAAAAACCTAAAATATTAGGGATGAAGCGTGATAAAAATAAATTGGCTATTACTATAGAAAAGAATAAGAAGTTAAGAGAATTTTTAGGCAATTTACTGTCAAAATGTGGTTTCAGTTATAATTTATATCTTACAGATGATAAATTTTACAAAACCGATATAACAAAGTTTGAAGATATATTAGAGAACTACAAAAATGTAAATTTTGATATAGATTTAATTTTTACTCATAATGCAGTTATTATTTCTGCCAGATTTAAAAACGAAAAACAAAAGAAAGTTTTTTCTACATATGTTGATGAGTTTTGTGAATGGTATGGAGGTTCTAACTGATGAAACAAATTTTATTCAATTTATCAAGTGACTCAAACGAAAAGAACTTTATAACTGAGAATAAATCTTATCACTTTTTCTTTATCGTTTTGAATACCTTCAAAACTAACCAACCTATAGCACCACCAATAGCGCCTGAAATAACCCATACCAAAACACCAGTAATTCCTAAATATAATTCGGCTATATTTTTCAGTATCATATATCCACCAACAGCAAATGCCACCAATACTATTTGTTCTGCAATGGTGAGTTTCTTAGAGTCTTCTTTCATTGCGTCAACAAATATTATTTGGTTTAGACTAGTTAAAAAGATTGGGTTAAAAGTTACTAGCGATGGTTATTACCGTGAATACAATGAATTGAATCAGTTGACAATTATTCGTAATGTAAGTTCAGTGGTGTCACCGCAACTTGAGAACTACACCTATGACCCGTTCGGAATAAGAATCAAGATAATGCGCAACGATTCTGCCAACACTACAATCTACACTCCGTTCAAGGAATTGATGAGAATTACTTCAAGAGGATTCTATGAAAATTAGACTACCATTAATTATAATTTTATCGCTTGTAATCATTGTACAAATAACATCAGCGTCTACTCAAGACATTACTTATAATTCTGCGACAAACCAGGTGAATATAACATACGATTCACTAAACAGAATCTTAATCAAGAATGGGACGACAACAAACATAACATATTCGTACGACGACCAATACGAAGGGACTTTAGCAAATATAACTTTCGGTAATTCTACTTACAAATACGGCTATGACGATAAACTTAGACTGACGAATGAGACAAAAATTATAGACGGTATTGTCTTCGCCAGAACTATTCATTATGATTCGATGAGCAGGATAGCGAAACAAGTATTCACACCTGGCACAAACCTAAATTATACATATGACAATCAAAGCAAGATTAATAAAATAATCGGTTTTGTAAATTCCACGTCCCACGATGCTTTCGGCAATCCTTCGAACAGGACATACAATAGCAGCAAGCTGTCAGAATTCAGTTATGACAATAAAGGCAGGATAAACGAAATCAAGACAGGGAACCTCCAGAACTTGAGCTACTCATACGATGCAATAGGCAACATAATAAGAATAAATGATTCTGCCAACGGCAGGCTGTATAATATGAGTTACGATTTCTTGGACAGATTAACGAATGCAAGCATAGGAGGAATCAATTACGTTTATTCCTACAACGAGATAGGAAGCATACTCAAGATAGTCGGGGATAATGTAAACACTACAAAGTTTGTCTACGGCAGTAGTCCTGTACATGCACCATCAAAGATAATAACAAACGATGCAGGAACGGATGTAAACAAATTGAAAGAGCTTTATTCGAATGCAAAGCAAAGAATAATAAGCTTCTTCCTTTCAAATGAAAAGAACTCTACAATAACAAATGCGAACTGGAGCGTGGACTTTGAAAGTTCGAACAAGGTCAACTCGACCGTAGCTTTCAATCTGACAAGCAATGAGACTATTTGGGTAATAGCGGGTTATAATTATAACAATGCCGGAAGTTATCGGATCAATGTAACCGGCAAGTCTTCAATAAACTCTATTGATTTTGAGAATGTTACAATCAAATTCGGCGCTGTTATAAGTAATCTTACAATAAGCAACATGAACACATCGAACATAACATTCAAGCTTGGGATACTGGGCAACATGAACGACACTTCACAGAACATTAACTGGTCGTGCAGCGAAGGATTGACTGGAGGACCGTTCACCTTGACAGGAAATGCCAGCAGGGTAGATACAATGAGCAACAACTATTCATCGCCTGGAATAAAGACATTCTCGTGCACTACAACTTCGGTTGACGGCAATGATACCGAATCGATAGAATTTGAAATCAAGGGAATAAAGATAGAAAACTACAACAGCACTTCGATAGACGAGAACACACGCATGGTCAACTTTACAATAAAAAACTACTGGATGCCTTCAGCTGTGGAATGGTACATAGCAAGCGACGGACAGACGTTCACAAACACTACATCGACATTAGGCACAAATGGGACATCGCTTGTGTCGCAGACGATAAACTATTCTACTGACGGCAGAAAGGAAGTGATAATCAACATAACTTCAGGCAGCATTACAGATTATTACAATGAATCGCTGACACTGGAAGCCATAAGGATAAATGACTTTGACAGCATCAATCTGACGGCTACAAACCGACTTCTGCAATTCTTCATAAAGAACAACTGGCCAGAAAACCAGAGCATCAATTGGAATGCAACAAATCCTTCAGTGGTAAGCAATAATGTCACTAATATAACATCTGGGGAATCTGTCTTAGTGTTGATAGTCAACAATTATACTGCACAAGGAATAAACAAACCGCAGATAACAGCTTACAACAATACTTTTACGACTTCATTTGCGGACAGGATACTTGTAAAGGTGATAGAAATCCTAAGACATCTGACCCTGTTCGAAAATCAGAATAATACGATATCCGAAATAGTTACGATAAATAACTTGGGCCTGACAAACATATCTTGGAGCATTGACACAGGAGAACAGAATATTTCTTCAATTCAGCAGACTACATTGAATAATTCTGAATCGGTCTTTATCATAATCCAGAACAATTACACAAATTCAAATATCTATGTGGTAAAGCATACAGTCAATTCGACTTTATATAACGATACTTCAACTACGACTGTTACAAGCTGATTTAAATTTAACTTACATAAGTTTACAAATGTCTGAATTAAAACTTGCACTAAATCAAGTCCATACTGATGCTAGAGGCAGCATCAACGTAATCAAGCAAGGCTCCAAAGAAATCGTGACCATAACTCTGAATTCAGATGGTGCGATCAGAGGCGGACATTCACATCCTTACGATAGCCATATTATCATATTCGATGGGACTGTTGATTACATATGGACAGAATCTGCAGAAAAACCGAATGAGAGCAAGTCCAAAAGATTCGACTCGCAGAAAGAGAACATAATCAACGTCCCTAAGGATGTGCCGCATCTGCTGATCTCGATAGGAGAATCAATCATAAGCGAGATGAAAAAAGGCTCGGACTCCTATGAGATAAAAGATTATAATCCTTATAGAGACATAATAAAATTGGAAAAACGCCTGGCATCTGAAGAGATTTTAGGCATCCTCAGGGGACAATGAATGTACATAACAGAATGCAGGGTATGCAAGAGCAAGGACCTGCACAAGTTCCTGGATTTCGGCATGCAGCCTGCAGCAGATTCGTTCCTTAAGGAAGAGCAGCTCAATGAAAAGGAGCCTAAATTTCCACTGGAGGTATGGTTCTGCAATGCATGCGGCCATGTGCAGTTAGGATATATTGCATCGAGAAAGCCACTTTTCGCATCATTCACTTACCTGTCTTCAGTAAGCAAGACGATGAGGGATAACTTCCAGAACATGGCAGAAGAAGCTGTGAAAAGATTCGATCTCGGAAAGGACTCGCTTGCGATAGACATAGGATGCAATGACGGGACGCTTTTGAAAAGTTTCAGGTCATTTGGCACAAGAGTACTTGGGATAGATCCGTCGCCTACGGTAAAGTTTGCGATAGCGGACGGGATAGACATAATCAATGATTTCTTCAATGAAAAGATGACTGACAAGGTGTTGAAGTACGGCAAGGCTGGTGTGGTGACAGGCACGAACGTGTTCGCGCACATAGACGATTATGACAGTTTCTTAAACGGACTGAATGCGATCCTTGAAGATGACGGGGTGATGATATGGGAGTTCCCATATTTGGTGGATACTCTGAACAAGATGGAGTTCGACACGATGTACCATGAGCACCTATCGTACTTCAGCATAAAGCCCCTGATAGTACTTTTTAAGAGATTCAATATGGAACTGTTTGACGTGAAAAAGAATCCAATACACGGTGGCTCGATAAGGATATTCGTGAAAAAGTCTGTCGGCAAGTGGCAAGTCAACCACGCCATAATAGACGAGCTGTTGGAGTTGGAGAAGAGCATGAAGCTGGACAGCTTGGACACTTATGTGGAATTCGCGAAGAGGGTCAACAAGGTCATGGAAGACTTTGTAGACATGTTGAAGAGATTGAAAGCAGAAGGTAAGAGGATAGTAGGCAACGGCGCGCCGGCGAAGGGGAATGCCCTGTTGAATTTCTGCAGCATAGGTCCCGACGTGATAGATTATCTGGCGGAAATCAATCAGCTTAAGCACGGCCTGTACAATCCTGGTATGCACATACCTGTAGTCCCGTTGGAACAGATGCACAAGGACAATCCTGATTACATGGTGGTACTTCCGTGGAACATAAAAGATGACATTATTAAGCAGGAGCAGGAATTCAAGCAGAGAGGCGGGAAGTTTATTATTCCTATACCGTCGCCGACAATATTATAATTAGGTGATTCTTAGAATACGAAAACTACATCCAATCCCGCTTTTCTCTGCTGGTATCACATACCATTGAACTTGGATAGGAATAGGTGATTAAGCTTATTGAAGAAGAGTTTAAATGTTGAAAATAAAATTAAAAGCTGATGTCAAAAACTAAGAAATTTCCATTGACAAAGACAGAAAAAAAGAAGTATGTAATGCTGGCTATCAGAGATTATGAGATTTTAAGCAAAATAAAACAGCTTGAGAAATTGAAGTTATCTAAGGAAGAAAGTTCTCTTGTTAAATTCGCAAGGACTCAATTAGAAAGAGACTGGAGAAAACCGCTAATATATACATTAGATAAGATTTTGAGAAAGTCCAGGTGTTAGACAAAATTTCAGAAGTCCCGTCAATTAGACGATGCAAAAAAAATGAAAAAAATAATAAACTATTGAACCTTACAATAATTTACCAATCCTTAATTCCAATCCACTTCGGCTGATTATCAACATACCATTGGATTGTTTTCGCAATTCCTTCTTCCCAGCTGGTCTTCGGCTCCCATCCAGTCAAGCCATGCAATTTCCCATAACCGACTTTCAGTCTCATCACATCGCTCTTTCCTGGCCTGAACCTTGAAGGATCTGAAACTATTTGCTTGTCGCCCCATACCCCCATGTTCTTGCCGACCTTGACAATAAGCTCTGCCCATTCCTTGATGGAAATATCCTTGCCGTGGCCATAGCAATATGTTTCTCCAGGCTTGCCATGAGCCGCTATATTCAAATGGGCATCAACGCCGTCTTCGACATAAACAAAATCTCTTCTAGGATCTAGCTTTCCTAATGTAATCTGATCTTTCAACAAAGCTTGTGAAATTATCACGCCTGTGACATATCTTGGACTCTGGCGAGGACCGAAATGATTGAACATCCTTGCCACCACCGTAGGCAGGTTATATGCGTGGTAAAAGTTCAATGTAAGGAAATCACCAGCTAGCTTTGATGTGGCGTATATGCTCGTTGGATTTACAGGCGAACTTTCATGCAAATGGGTCACCTCTTCAGTCGAATTTATCATCTCTGAATTGTTTCCGAATTCTTCGGCTGTTCCTGCAAAATCAAATCTATGGATATCCAGCTCTGCATCCAGTATCGACTGCAAAATATTGTAAGTTCCAATCGTGTTGACCATCATCGTCTCCAACGGCCTCTCCCATGACTCTCCGACATGAGCCTGCGCGGCAAGATGGAAAATAATCGGCTTGTCCTGAGATGTCTTCTTCAATGACTTCAGTGCGATATCAATAGAATGTTTGTCTGTAATGTCCCCACGAGAGATTTTCATCTTGCCTAAATGACCGGCTATGTTTGCGATTGGGTTATGTGGAGTTGACTCGAGGAAAATCCTCACATCAGAACCGAGAGAAATCAACTTGTCGACCAGATGAGAGCCTATGAAGCCGTCAGCACCAGTTATGAATACAGTTCTTCCATTGTATATGCTCTCCAAATCAGCCAAACCAATTACCTTTTTGAAAGTTATTAACCTTGTATATTGTTATAAAAATAAAGAATTTAAATGGATGATAGCTTGACTGATTTATCGCTCATAGTGCCATTCAGGAACGAAAAAGAGTATGCAAAGGAGGTAATATCGACAATCTACACCTATTTTTCAGATAAGAAGATCGATTTCGAGATTATAGCCATCGACGACAGCACCGACGAGACATGGGATATACTGAAATCTTTGGAGAAAAAATACAAGAATTTCAAAGCTGTGCAGGGCGACAAGCCTCCAGGATATGGGAAGGCTATCAGGAAAGGCTTTAACACAGCAAAAGGCGATGTACTAATCCCATTCAACGGCGATATGTGCGATTCCCTGGATGATGCAATGAAATATTACAGGATAATAAAAGAGGAAGGGTATGACATGGCTTTCGGCTCCAGATACATGAAAGGCGGAAGGGTGATAAACTATCCTTCAAATAAAGTTCTGGTCTCGAAATTGGGCAATTTATTTTTGAGAATATTGTTCGGAATAAAATGCAGCGATGTCACAAACACCTTCAAAGGGTTCAGCCGGAAATCTCTCCAAGTGATAAAACCTAAAGCAGACAGCTTTGAGATAGGATTAGAGCTTGCGCTGAAAGGAGTTAAGAAAGGTCTGTCTTACAGAACTATTCCGATAAGCTGGACGGGAAGAAAATACGGTGTGTCAAAGATGAAAATACTCAAGAGCATACAAAGGCATTTGATAACTTCATTGAAGATATTTTTAGGTATTGGCCTATGAGACTAAACCGGTTTGATAATGAAAAATTCTTCATTTTGCTGATATTTTCTACTATTTTGGTAGTCTTTTCTCTGGCGTTTTTCAACGAATTCAAAGCCGACGACTTTGCATGGCTGTACGTTTCAAAGATCACGAACAGTAATTTAATGCATGCGTTGACTTTGGATCTCGGCGGGTTCTTCAGACCATATAATCATATGTTATTTTCGGCTTGGTTTAATCTGTTTGGACTGAATCCATTCGGATATCATGCTGTGAATATCTTGCTATTCCATTTTGTTAGCAGTGTATTGGTTTATTATATAGCCAGAAATTTCACTAAAAGCAGACATATTGGATTGGTATCGGCACTAATTTTTGCGACTATGGCAGCTCATTTTGATTCTACACTATTCCAGAGCGGTGGAATGGTTGACAACAGCCTTTCAACATTGTTCACATTATTCTCTTTCATTGCATTTGTGAAATGGAATGAAACAAACCGGAAAAAATATCTTTTTGTGTCCCTGCTTGTATTCGTTTTGAATCTTCTATCCTACGAATCTTCTGTAGTGTTGTTCCCTCTTTTGTTCATGTATTTGGTTTTCTTTTCTAAGAAATCCTATCTAGGAAGTTTAATCGGTCATGTCAAGAAAATAATTTTGTTCGCTATTCCACTTGTGCCATATCTGGCATTCCAGTATTGGATCCAAATAAAAGGTCATGTTGTAAGCATTGGAATCTATGGATTAGGTTCGCATGTTTTCAAAAACATTTTAGATTATTTTTCATCAATGCTTACTCTCTTCCCAATGATTGACGTGAATTATCTATCACGAATCGGAATACCAAAGTCTGTATATCCTCTGATATCACAGGGTATTATCGCTGTTTACGTTGGAATTATTCTGGTATCATTATACATAATACTCAAGGGTTCCAGAAGCTCGAAATTCTTTTTAGCATGGTATCTGATAGCCGTATCGCCATTCTTGCTATTCATGACACCTGTGCAGTCCAGATACACTTACGGCGCATCTATTGGAGTGGCCATTCTCATGGGCGCCATCATTTACGACCTTTACAAAAGATTCGGTAATTGGTTTGGCGACAATAAAGCAAGATTTATCTCGGTAGCCATCACACTTCTGATATTGGCTGGTAATAGTGCTGCTTTGTTTGTGATAGAGCACTCCAAATTCAACAATGGTGTGAGCGACGAATCCATAATGATAGATTTTATGAAATCAAAATACCCAACACTTCCTGAAGGTTCAAAGTTGTATTTTGTAAGCGATACGATGCCATTCAAAGATTTGATATTGATAATGACTATGAGCCTGTATTATCCGAATGGTGAGGATATACCGCATACTGTGGCTGTAGACTACAATCAGACTGTCATCAACTATACCATGTATTATCCAAATTATTCAATTTACGAAATTTCAAGATCAGAAGTCAATAGCATCCCTAGAGACAATATGACGCACATATTTGATTTTGACAGAAGTGGTAAGGAACCTCGGGGAGTGGAATTGTGAAATTGAATTATATTATCGTACCTACATTGTTGCTTCTCCTGACTTTGGTATTTTTCCACAGAATAGTCTTGAATCCTGACGAAATGGTATTTCCTGCGCCGGACACAGTGAACATGTTGTCTTCCTGGAGATACTTGTTTTCTGATGCTGTCCATAAATATGGAAACCTGCCGATGTGGAACAATTACGAGACTTCTGGTACGCCATTTCTGGCAAATATACTAAGTGCAATGTTCTATCCGCTTAATTTCCTGTTTCTAGTTTTCCCTACAGATGTTGTATTTGGCATCAAATTGATAATAGACATATTCATTGCGGGAATTTCAATCTACTTGCTTGCTCGGCATTTGAAGCTGGACAAATACAGCTCGTTCTTTTCCTCTATAGTTTTCATGTTCGGCGGGGTTTTCATCGGTAGAATAAATATAGGGCATGAGCCTGCAATCGATGTAATAGCATTGGTGCCACTGCTATTTCTATTATTCTTGAAAACTCTCGAGAACAGGAGCATCAAATATGGAACCTTCACAGGCATTGTGCTTGGGTTGCAGATATTGGCTGGTTACCTGCAGTTCGCAATATATTCGGCATATCTTCTAGGAGCCTATTTTGTATACGATTTGATTGTTTCGAAGGAATTTAAAAGAAAAGATTTATTCAAAAGATTTTCCTTAATAGGAGTAGTGTTCTTTACAGGTTTTCTGGTATCTGCATTTCAATTTTTGCCGTCTCTGGAATTTTCCAAGTATAGCATACAGGCAGGACAGCCTATAGATTATGAGCTTCTGACCTCGGATTCATCGTCCTACTCGGTGACGCCAGAGTATACAATCTCTTTGTTGATGCCGGATTTCTTTGGAAGTAGAACTGACAACACCTACTGGGCATCTGACCAATTTGAAGAATCGTCAGCGTATTTTGGCATCCTTCCATTGTTGTTAATACCGTTAGCTCTCTTATTCAGAAGGAACAGGTATGTAATCTTCTTCGCAATCGTCGCAGCCGCAGCACTGCTGTTTTCTTATGGTCAGTACACACCGCTGTTCAAGTATCTGCATAAGATAATCCTGTTCTTGGATATAGTTAGAAATCCTGCCAGGTTTTTATTCCTATTCGCATTATCCGCATCACTGCTAGCCGGATTCGGACTCAATTATTTGAGTGACTTGTTGAAATCTGGGAACAGAAAATATATAAATAGAATTGTTAAAGTTCTGTTGATATTCGCATTACTGACATACATAGTTAGCATAGCATTCTATCTGACCAGAGATACTGCAATAGGATTTGCTGAAACAAGTTTGAACAATATCATAAAAGGTAAATTGGATTCGTCATCTGACAGAATCGGGAACTATGTATTGGATTATTATTCTGACAACGCGCATTCAATCGCCACGAAAGTTTACAATTATATAAATTTGGATATAAACAAGATACTTTTCGTTTTGCTTGCCAGCGCGATAGCTCTGCTTTCAGCAATCAAATTCAGAATCAAACCGAATTACATAACGTTGGTATTGGTTTTAATCGTACTGTTTGATCTTTGGATTTTCGGCATGAAGTATATTGATGTGGCTCCTGTAAACAAAGTCTTTCCGCAGAATGAAATTATAAATTTTCTTGTCGGCGAATACGAGAACGATCAATTCAGAGTTCTCGGCATAAACAAGACGATGGAACCGCGCTTTGCCACAAGGAATGGAATTGAGACCCTTGATGGAATACTCCCGCCGAATTTGAAGTCGTATGCAGAGTACATAACAGCAATAGACGGAAGGACATTCACAGGAGATCTATCACAGCCTATTGTTAGGACAATTGTATATCCGCAGATGCTTGACTTACTGAATGTGAAATATGTCTTGACCAGTGAAAAATTGGACGGAAGCAAGCCGTTTACTTTGCTATTCTCAAAAGATGTGGTGAACTTGGATATACGTAAAACATTGTACTACAACCAAACTGTGTATGTATACCAAAACGATAATCACCTTCCACGAGTTTTCGTAGTAAATGATTTCAAGGTTATCCCTAACCGCAATGAAATATTGAATGAGATTCAGAAAGAGAGATTTGATCCACGAAATGTTGTTATTCTCGAGAAGAATCCTGAAGTAACTATCAGCGGAAATGACTGGAACGGTATATCAGAAGCCGAAATTGGATATTATTCACCTAACGAGATAACCCTATCTGCAAACATGTCAGAACCGGGACTCATTGTATTGAGCGAGGTATGGTATCCTGACTGGAAGGCTTATGTGTGGAAGTGTAATGACGAAGCCTGCTCAGGTAGAACGGAAGTAGAGATACTAAGAGCTGATTATTTATTCAGATCGATATATTTAGATAGAGGCCGATACAAGATAGATATTGCATATTCTAACCTGAATGACATGTTCCAAAACCTGAAATAGTTTCGATTGAATAATTCATTTGATATTTATGAAAGGTATAGTGCTTGGCGGCGGATTAAGCGGGCTCGGTGCAGCATTAGAACTATCGAAACATACAGACGACATCACCCTGATAGAAAGGGAACCAAACCTGATGGGTGTGTTGTCTTCATTCGAAGTTGAAGGATGGTGGATACCTAAATTCTATCATCACTTGTCTGACAAGATAACCAGAGATTTTTTCAAAGAAGCTGGATTATATGACCAGGTTGTGGAAACGCCTGTAAAATTCTCGTTTTTTCTGGAAAGATACAACAGATTCTACGAACTAAGCAAAATCAAGCTGTTGTTTTTCAAGCCCTTCACTTTATACGACAAATTTAAATTTGGCCTTATGGGAATCAATCTCCTCTTAAGGAACCAGAGCATAAAGAAGCTCGATAAAGTTTCGGCTGAAGAATGGTTGAATAAAAGTGTCAGCAAGAACGTATCAAGATTTTTCGGGAATCTAATAGAGAAGCATAAATTCCCTATACCATTCTCACAAGTGTCTGCGGCATGGTTATATGATAGATTCAAACTCGAAATCGGAAGACAGGATACATTAGGCTATCCAAAAGGAAAAAGAGGGTGGGAGATGATAAGTGATTATGCGCAGAAGAACATCAAAGGGAAAATATTGACTAGCACTTCGGCGGAAAAAATAGTTATAGAAAATGGAATTGTCACGAAAGTGATTCTGCCAAACGAAACAATTGAACTGACAAAAGATGACCTGGTTGTATGCGGTCTCCCACCATATGTAATGACGAAAATATCTGAGGGTCTTCCAGAAGACTTGGAAAAGAAATTGAATTCGATAGATTATGCGGCGAATATTTGCTTAGTAATTGGGACTGATGAAAATCTTACGGACTATTATTGGGTGAACACAATAGGTGAATATCCATTCGGTACGATAATAGCACAGAACCCACTTTATGGTGAAGGCGAATTTCCTTGGAAAGTCTATTATGTCTCTACATATTGTAGCAAAGATGACCCACAGATGAAGATGAGTGACGAGGAGCTTTTCAAATATTATATGGGATACATGGAGAAGATTTTTAACAAGAAAATCGAAACCAAATGGTATAAAGTCAACAAAACTCCTGTTGGAGGCGCGATTGAGAAAATGGGGTTATTAGACAACATCCCAACGAACGATGAGATAGTGAATTTGAAATTTGCTGGCCAGTACATGACATATCCAAAAGAAAGATCGACTGGTGAGACAATAATGTCGGGAAGGAGCGCTGTTAGAAAGTTCGTTGAAAGCCGGAAACCGATAGAGACTTAATAATTTCCTGATAAATGATTATTGTGAAAAATCCTAAGATTATCGTCGTGATGCCTGCATACAATGCGGCAAAAACGATAGAAAAGACCTACAAAGAGATGCCTAAAAATATTGTCAGCAAGGTAATCGTTGTTGACGACGCCAGCAGAGATAACACTGTAGAGATTTCTAGAAAATTAGGATTGAAGACAATCGTCCATCATAAAAATACAGGATATGGCGGGAACCAGAAGACGTGTTACAAGGAGGCTCTAAAGGATGGTGCTGATGTAGTTGTTATGGTACATCCTGATTATCAGTATGATTCTTCTAAACTCCCAGAATTAGTCAAGCCGATAATAGACGGTAAAAAGGATTTCATGCTGGGTTCAAGGATGATGGGAGAAGGCGCACTGAAAGGTGGCATGCCTGTGTGGAAATTTGCAGGAAACAAATTCTTGACGCTTGTAGAGAATTTGATTCTAGGCCTAAGGCTTTCGGAATATCATAGCGGGTTGCGTGCGTACAGCAGAAAATTCCTGGAAAACGTGCCGTATATCCACAATTCGGATGATTTTGTTTTTGACCAGGAAATAATAGCTCAGGCTGTTGTGTTTGGATTCAAGAATCGGATTGGTGAAATTGGGATACCGACAAGATACTTCAAAGAAGCTTCAAGCATAAAATTCAAGCGTGCATTCAAATACGGTTGGGCTACACTTGAAACATTGGCGAAATACATTTTGCACAAATCTGGTATCAAAAGCTACAAGCAGTTTGGAAATTAATTCTGGCTGAAGAATTTCTTAATCATCTGGATTACGTAATTAACATCATCATCAGACAATTCTGCATGCATTGGAATGGAAATAACTTCGTTTGATATCTGTTCTGTTTTTGGAAGCTTGAAGTGGCTCAAGTTCAAGGCCTTCTGCTTATGCATGGGGGTGGCCCATTGAATCAATGTTTCTATTTCATTTTCCTTCAGGAATTTTGCAAGCTCATTCCTTCTCTTAGTCCTTATGACATAATTCTGATACACGTCTGAAAATCTGCTATCTGGCTTTGGCGGAATTACTATGTCTCCCAGTCCTTCCAATTCTCCGTCAAATATTTCTGCAATTTCTTTTCGTCTTTCAATCCACTTTGGAACATATTTCAATTTCACATTCAGTATTGCCGCATGAATATTATCCAGCCTGCTGTTGAATCCATAACCTACAATCTCGCCCGTAGCTTTGTTGTCGCAATGGTTTCTAAGGAATCTTATCTTCTGTGCAAATTCTTCGTCGTTTGTAGTAAGCATCCCAGCGTCACCTGCAGTTCCTAAAAGCTTCGCAGGATAATGGCTGAAAGCACCAGACAATCCAAAAGTTCCCGAACCTTTGCCATCGAACTTGGCGCCCAATGCTCTTGCTGCATCTTCTATAACAACTAAATTATGCTCATTAGCTATCTTCATTATCTCGTCCATCCTGCACACACGCCCTTCCATGTGGACAGGCATTATGGCTTTCGTCTTATCCGTTATAGCACTTTCTAAAAGAGGCGGATCCATGTTAAAATCGTCTGCAATGTCTACAAGAATTGGTGTAGCTCCTGGGTGCACAATTGATGCTACTGTGGCTACATACGTGTGTGCAACTGTGATGACTTCGTCACCGTGCCCTATTCCTGCAGCATGCAGTGACAATAACATCGCATCTGTTCCGCTGTTGAGCCCGACCGCATGTTTAGCGCCTGTAAAATCTGCGAAACTCTTCTCGTAGTCTTCGATTTGCTGTCTCAAAACAAATTGTCCGGTCTCCAAGACTTCATGCACTGCAGCGTCCAACTCGCTTTTCAAGTCTTGGTACTGCTTACGGAAATTTACCATTGCGACTTTGTATGCCATACTTTATCTCTTCATCATGCTTCTGACGGATTCTATTATCATTTTATGATTTGGGTAATATAGCTTTTCAAGAGTTCTGCTCGCTGGTGCAGGAGCCTCTGGTAATGCTATCCTGACCACAGGAGCTTTCATTTTATCAATGATATTTTCTGCTACAATCGCAGATATTTCAGATGAAACGCTGCACATCTTCCAAGAGGCGTCAGCAATAACTAGTCTGCCTGTTTTTTTCACAGAATTCAAAATAGTTTCGCTGTCAAGCGGTTTTATTGTCCTCAAATCAATATGTTCGACATCGATTCCTTCGCTTTCCAATTCATGGCATGCTTTCATAGCTTCGAGTGAAAGATAAGATGTGGTCACAAGAGTGACATCGTTGCCATTTCTTCTTATCACAGCTTTTCCTATAGGAACTTTATACATTTCTTCTGGCACATTGTCCTCTACGCCATAGAGCCATCTGTCATCAATGTATATCACCGGGTTTCCGTCCTTGACTGCGGATATCATAAGGCCTTTCGCGTCATATGCAGTGCTCGGCATAACAATTTTCAATCCAGGTATGTGTGCAAAAATCGATTGAAGACTCTTGGAATGCTGGGATGATTGTTCCGCCCCGCGATTTACAATTGCACGGATTACCAGCGGGACTTTTGTGGCGCCTCCTGACATGTAATGTGCCATTGCGGCATGATTGAAGACTTGGTCAAGAGCGATAGTTAGAAAATCGTGCCTTGGATGGACAATGATCGGTTTCATTCCGACTACTGCGGCACCATATGCCATGCCTGTGATTCCGTTTTCAGAAACAGGCGTGTCGATGACCCTGTCTTCTCCGAACATGCTCACCAAGTCGGTAGTTGTATTTCCAATGTACCATGGGCTATTGATGCCTACGCCGAGCAAAAATACATCTTTGTCTTCTTTCATCAACTGCTTGAACGCTTCGTTAATCGCGCTGCCGTAATTTAATTTTCTATCCTGCATAAACATCCTTTGTTAATTGGTCGTCTGTCGGATATTCACTCTTTCTTGCATACTCGACAGCATTTTCCATCTCCACAATTAATCTTTTGTTAAGATTGTCTTTTTCCTCGATTGTCAATATTTTTTTATCGATCAGATAGTTTTCAAAATGTTTTATCGGATCTACAGCCAACCATTTGTCAAGTTCTTCTCTTGTTCTTGTCGCTTTTTCTACAAGCTTTATCGGGCTAAATTTGGCCCATTTTGTTCTTTCCTCTTCTGAAATCATCTCTGCATCATCTACATCCAAGTTCGGTCCCACATGACCCAGATGCCTGTAAGTAATGCATTCTATGAAAGAAGGCCCTTCTCCGTTTCTCGCTCTTTTCACTGCATCACGCACCGCCTTGAAAACTTCCACGACATTGTTACCGTCTATTTGAAGACTTGGCATTATGTGCTGCGTCTTGAGATAGAGATCCTTTATCGGCTGCCTGTCCTTCAGATGAACATGGCTTGAATAAAAGTTATTTTCGCATATGAAAATTATAGGCAGTTTCTTCAATGCGGCAAAATTCGTAGACTCGTAAAATATTCCCGTGTCTGTTCCTGCATCTCCGAAGAATACCATAGAGACTTTATTTTCGCCTCTCAATTTTATTGCAAGTGCGGCGCCTGTCGCATGGGATATCTGGCTGCCTACGATAGCTGTGTTGACAGCTGCTATTGACACGTTTGGAGCCACAAGATGCATCGATCCTCCTTTTCCTTTGGAAGTGCCGGTAGACTTTCCATAAAGTTCTGCAATCATCTTGTTCAAGTCCCCTCCTTTTGCAAGATAGTGACCATGGCCTCTGTAATTGCTAAAAACATAATCTGCATCAGTCAGCGCCTTGCATGAGCCTGCAGCCACGGCTTCCTCGCCTATGTACAGATGAGTAGGTGTTATTACCTCTCCCGCAAGCAGGACTTGAGCTATCTTCTCTTCGGCTTTCCTGATTTTTACCATCGACTCGTACATTTCTTTTAAGAGTCCGTGCTCTATTCCATCGGTTCTGAATTCCATTAATTACCAACTGTTTATCAATTTTAAATATTTGATTTTGAGCGTCATCACGACAGGCGAAAATACTTATTTTTTGAGATTGGCCACGACATCTTTATAAAGCTTGTCCAATTTCGCCATCTCTGTCTCTGCATTCAACCTAGTCCTGATTATTTCCCTGTTCATTTTACCCATTTCTTCCCTCATAGGCTTGTTTTTCAATAGTTCTATGATTTTCAATGACAATGCTTCATTGTCCTGAGGTCCTATTACGAATCCGTTCTTCCCGTCATCGACCCACACCCTGTTGTCGCCGAAATTTGTCACTATAACCGGCATTTCGCATGTCATTGCTTCTGCTGTAGCGGCACCGAGCCCACCATCTGCCAAAGAGGTAGATACATAAACATCTGACTGAACAAAAAATTCAGGCAACCTTTCGTTTGGCAGTCTTCCCAAGAATTGGACATTCTGTGAGCAGTTCAGTGATTTTGCGAGATCTTCTAAATACTGCCTTTGACTGCCGTCTCCGATAATTATAAACCGTACATCAGGAAATTCCCTTCGCACATTCGGGATAGACTTTATTATTGTCTCTGTGTCATAACGCGGCTCCAGCCCCCTCACTGTAACCACAGCAGGACGGCCATCAACTCTCTTGAAGGTCTCTCTATATTTGTCGGGATTTATCTTGTTCAAATCTACGCCGTAATAAATCAATTTTATCTTGTCTTTGCCGACTCCAAGATCTTCAATCGCTTTTGCCATATGATATGCGTCGCATGTGACAGCCAAGGATCTCTTTAGCGTATATTTTGTCACAGTTTTGATTATTCTAGATTTCTTAGGCATAACTACTACATCACTCCCCCAAGCGCAACATATGTAAGGTTTGCCGGTCATAGCTGCAAAGAATCCGTAATGGGTCACATAGTGGGCATCTACCAAATCAGGGTTTATTTCTCTGACAAGTTTTCTTATTTTAAGGACTGTCAAAATCAGATTTATTGGATTTCTGAGATTCTTTTTTGGTATAATATGGATTTTGACATTCGGGTTTTGGAATTCTTCTCGAGGTGGATTCAAGCTAATCAAATGGGTCTCGTGACCTTTCTTTTCCATAGCGTCTACCCATCTCCACGTATGGATGACACTAGCATCTCCCAAATGGCATATTTTCATAAAATGACCTTTGTAAGTAACTTTATTTACACCTATTGACCTTCATTCGACTTAAATTTATAACTCTTGCGATAAGAGTCTATATTGATAGAAATGAAGATTTGTTTGACTGCAAGCTCAGGTGGCCATTTCAACCAACTGATGAAAATACTTCCTATATTGAAAAAACATAAGCTGTTTTTTGTTACACCGGCTTCGCATATGAGGAATGTACTCAAAAATTATAAATTGTATCTCGTTGACAACCCTGGAAGAAACCCGTTGAAATTTGTCACTCACTCGATCAGGACATTGTTTGTCTTACTTAAGGAGAGGCCCCAAGTGGTAATCACTACTGGAGCAGGTCTTGTAGTACCTCTGTGCTTCATGGCGAAGATCCTTTTCAGATCAAAAATAATTTTTATTGAAACTTTCTCTAGAATAGACAAACCTTCATTGACTGGAAGAATAGTCTACCACATTTCTGACTTGTTCATAATCCAGTGGGAGAAATTGGAAAAATTCTACGGTGACAAGGCAATATATGGAGGTCAGTTGCTTTGATATTCGTAACTGTCGGTACACATGACCGCATATTTGATAGGCTGTTGAAAGGACTGGATATAATGGTTGCGAATGGCAAAATACAGGTTGTAGTGGCTCAGATAGGACACTCTAACTATATTCCTAAAAATTACAAATGGTTTAGGTTTCTAGAATTTGAAAAGATGCTGGAATTGCAAAAAAAAGCAGATTTCATAATTTCGCACGGTGGTGTGGGGTCTATAATGACTGGATTGGAACTGAACAAAACCATTATAGTTGTACCTAGACTGCCAGAATATAACGAGCATCTGGACCGTCATCAAATATTCACCACCAGGGAATTGGAAAAGAAGGGCAGGATAATAGCAGTTTATAGTCTAAAGAATCTTTCTAAAGCTGTGGAGAGAGTAAAAGCATTCAAACCGAGACAAAGAGGTTCTGAATCTAGAATACCAGATATTATAAAAAATTATTTATCAAAGCTCGAATCTAACTTAAATGTTTGAAAACCTTCCCAAAGAGTATAGGTACGCTGTCTTTTATCCCGGTAATGAATCTCGTGTATTTGTTATTTCTATTTCTCTGTAAAACCCTGCTTCTTAACCCATCCTTCAGATTAGTTAAAATCCAAAACAACCCACTGAATGTGGCTTTGCTGTAAGACATCCTGCCAATCATCGCAAATATTATGGCTCTTGACAAGTGGAATGAAGTTGAAAATACCATCATCGGTATAATAAGTGGAAATGTGGCATTTTTCATTATGATTAGAAGATTATTCCTAGTATTGTAATGATAAAACAAATCACCTTTATTCTTGGTTGTTATATCGGTATTATGATACGTTACAGAATCAGCGGATGTTATGTTCCTATATCCTAGATTTAATACACGCCATCCAAGATCGACATCTTCTGAATACATGAACAGTTTCTCATCGAATCCGCCCACTTTCTTGAACAGCTCTCTAGAAATTATGAAAGATGCTCCGGATGGAGCGAATATATTTGAATTATGCACATATTTAGACGAGTTGATGCTCCCACAAATCCCAAATATGCTCAAGAAACATCCCATAGAATTTATTTTATTTTTTTGACTAAGGTACATGACCTTTGAAGTCACAGTGCCGACTGTTTTATCATTTTCTATTTTATTCACAAGATTCGGAAGCCATTTTCGGTCAACAATGTTGTCAGGAGTCAAGAATACCATGTATTTCCCATGTGCATATTTCGCACCATGATTGCATCCTGCACCGTAGCCTTGATTTTTACCAGATTTTATTATCGCTATGTCTAGAAAAAGTTTCCTTATCTGGGATAGAGAATCGTCTGTTGAATTGTTGTCAGATACTATAATCTCTATTTTGTCCTGTGGGTAGTCTGCTTTTTTGACTGATTTTATGCATTCTATTATTTCTTTACGGTTGTAATTTACAATTACTATCGATACTTTCGGTAACATCTAATCATTAAGATAAACTTGAAGTCTTTTAAATTAGTTGTTACGACGGTAGTCATAGAAGCCTGTTTATACTGTCCACAGACAGCATTTCCTGGTCCGTAGTGGTTCTAATGAAATCTGCAATCTGCGAATGATAAACGTAACCGAATATAACGCCCTCGATCAACATGACTGCTAATGACAAATAGATCAGTTTTTTGCTCTTCATCTGAGAAACTGCAACCATTATCAGCAATGGCACAAGTGGTTGTAACAAATCGTTCATTAGACCTGCTTTTATCCAGCCCCAATATAAAATAGCAAAAACCAGGGGAAGAACAAATAGGAAGAACAAATTTCTGTCCCGTTTGAAGAGATTATACAGGCCTATCATACTAAAAACATAAACCAATGTTGATAATGCTCCTGGTATAGAATGCATGAAATGGTATAGAAGTGGTACTTGGCTCACTACGACTGTCTTCTGGATTTGTATAACCGGCAAATTTACAAATAGTGTGAGGAATTTTAATGCCAATAGTGCAGGGAACATCGTCATTATGGCCACTATGATTCGTATTCCAATTATATAGTAAATTGACTTGCTTAGAAAGTCTCCAATCGTCTTCGATAATGGCTCTGTTATCAAGCTCTCGTACCCATTGACAGCTATTGGATATAATAAAAATGGTGTAGTTTCTCCAGTACCAGTTTTGAGTAAAGAGTACAAAGCGAATGGCATGAAGATAAGTATTATCAACAAGGCGCTTTTTAGCAAATCCTTGTTTTTCTTGAAATAACTATAAATAAATCCGGCTGGCAGGAAAAACAAGCTTATTGGACTTGTATAAAGTGCTAGTGATGCAGGTAAAACAGAAAATAAAGTCTGGTTTCGGAGGGCGAAATAAAAAAAGAACAATATGAAAAATGATGTGAGGTTCTTAGGCCATGTATAAATTGTGTTCTGCAATACGAATGAATTCAAAAGAACGAAAATTACTGCGGTTAATGCTATTCTTTTATCGAAAAATTTCGCAATTAGATAAAGAGGTATTATTACCAGGCTGTTCAGGAAAACAGAAGCTATCTGATATATCCAGAAGTTATCTGCAAAGATTTTAAGGAACATTGCACCGAGAAAGTTGAAAACTGGTGGTCTGCCATTGAGGAACGTAATCTCATTGTTCTTCAGGTAATCCGAGCTTGTCTTATAGTGAGAGAACCAGTCTCCGCCAATAGGATAATATGGTAGTAGCGTCTGAAGAAGAATTCCTATTGTGAACATTGAAACAAAAAGAAGTGATAGTATTTTAGTTTCTGGGTCAGACTGTTTGACAAACTTGAAGGCGAATGGGAAGAGTACGACTAACGGCAATAGTATAGTAATCCTATTGAAAATTCCTGAATAAAATAATGCTACCCCGTAGAAAAGAAAAGCTGATAAAAATATCAGAGATCCTATTGAAAATGAAAGAACATTCGATGTATTTCTATACTTTGAAATAAAATATGAGACACCGAACCAACCGATTAAACCAAATACTAAAGTTGCTATCGAACATAGCAGGTATATGCCAAGCATGAAATCTTATATATCTACTAAATTTTAGGCTATTTTAAAGCATCTCTCGGAAGTTCATATTTGCTGCAAACAGTTGTATTCAGAACGCAAACAAAATTGCAGTATTCTTTCTGAGGTACATAATCATTAGACGTGTATAACGTGATATTCGTCGTGCTTGTGGAAAATACCTTTTCGGTATTCAATATACTCGATGATTTTACTATCGCCACCTTATCTAGGTCTCGGTCGACCGGTTCTGGCAATATCACATATCTTATACCATGTATCGATGATAACTCGCTTAATGACATGGCTGACAATGAGCATGGCCTGTATACAAATTTTGATGCACTTTCATCCATCGAAGCCAATTTAAAAATAAACTGGGATGAATAGAACCAGCCTGATTCTGCGGCTACGAGTACATTCCCATCTGAATCAAGCGTCTGTTTTACAACCCCTGATATATCCGGATTGTAGTAGAATGCACTTGAGATTAGTTGTGAAGTTGAAAATAACAGCAATATTGAAATGAAAATTATAATTGGTACTGAAATTCTATATCTTTGTGACACAATAAAAAATGACAATGGTAGTAATAAGGCAGGTATCATTGGTATGACGTACCTAGGTTCTTTATTCGACAAGACTGTAAAGAACAAATAGAAAACAAGCGACCATATTACAAGAAGTTTCCAATACCTTTCCTTTCTGAGAGAATAGTATATCAAAGCCGCTATCGAGGCGAGAAAAATCGGGATAGTAAAATACTGATTTGCCAAAACCTTCGGATAATACATCCAACCTTCAACTGTATCGAATTGTGGATCGTGCTTAGCTGTTGCCGACACCTGTAGCGACGAGATGAAAGGTATGGAAATCAAGCCTGTCTTCCAAATGACAAACATATATGGCGAAATTATAAGGAATACTAAGATTATGGACAGTACGACGTTTTTCATCTGATCACGCTTTTCTAGAAAAGCGTAAGCAAAAATTATGGGTAATATCAATATGGCATTCCATTTTGTGAGAAACCCTAACGCCGTAGCGACAGACGCTATAATGAAATGTACCTTTTTATTAGAGTCAAATGCTTTGATGTAGAAATACATAGCCAGCATGAAAAAGAACATGTAGGGTATATCAGTCATCACCGTTATGGAATTGTAATACACCATCGGCATTACCGAGGCTAGGCATGTTACCAGTAAAGCTGTCTTTCCATTGAGAAGGATTTTCACGGTTTTGTACAGCATTACCAGCATACCAACTGAAAAAAGAAGTACAACAATCCTAGCTACAAAAAATGATGGACCGAAAAGCGAATAGAAAAACGAGACTATCACATGCAACAATGGCGGATAATAGAGTGACAGTTTAGGATAGTGTACAAGATACGATATAGCATAATCGTAAATTTTCGAAAAGGAAAGCGTAGGATTATTTACCCAATCTCGAATAAGATCTCGGAAGAAGAGCGATATAAGGCTGTGAGTGCCCTCATCTGTAGTTGCCGGTGCATTCAACAAGAACAGTGATACTGTAGTGAAAATTAAAAGAAACGCGATGAGGTATATATCCGGCTTATCGGAAGTTTTCCAGAGACTACTTAAGCTTTTCATAATATTCCTTCTATATACTATTTGGGGTAATTTAACCTATGCGAAATACAATTAAAAGGATTCTTGTAACTGGCGGTACCGGTTTCATAGGCAGGCATTTAATCGATAGGCTGGTTAAAAACTATGAAGTCGTCGCTATAGTCAGAGATCCGTCCTACAATAGAGCTGATATAAAAGTAATTCACGGTGATATAACAGACCCGGATTGTATAAATAATGCTATTCATAACATAGATGCCGTAGTCCACTTAGCGGCAATACTTGACCCGTTCGACAAGGATATAGTAAAGATTAATGTCAATTCTACGAAAAATATTGTTGATGCTGCTAATATGTTCTATGTCAAAAAGATTATTTTAATCAGCAGTGAAAATGTACTTTATAATTTTGACGACATGTATTCAGGGACTAAACGAATCGCTGAAAAGCTAGTGAAAACCTTTGATGACTACTTAATCATTAGGCCTACGTTAGTTTATGGCCGTTATGACGAAAGGTATGTCAAAAAATTGTTGGATATTATCAAGAAATATAATGTGGTTCCGATACCTGGAAACGGCAAAAAACTTTTCCAACCAGTCTTTGTAGAAGATGTTGTAAAAAGCATAGAGAACGGCTTAAAATACGACATTCAAGGAGAATATGTCATTGCTGGCCCTTCTAAGATAAGTTATGACGAATTTGCGGAAGGCGTACTAAAGGAATTGAATATCAACAAATTGCTTGTCCATATACCCACGATTTTATTGAAGCTTGTAAATTCCTTCAATAAAAGAATGAAGAAACCTAAATTTGGCTTTTTCCAGGTTAAAAGTTTGGAAATAGATAAAATCTACGATATTAGTAAAACTGTCCAAATATTCAGATACAAGCCGACGTCGTTCAAGATAGGAATCAAAAAAACAATCAGACCATTTAAGACACAATTTGGTAAGATGATATGAAAACGGTTGATATAATAATCCCAGTCTACCATGGAAACTTGAAAGAATTGCAACCCAATATAGAAAGGCAAGTGAAGTTTTTCAGAAAGAATCTAAAAGAATATGATTGGAGAATCGTCATTGCAATAAATGGCGGGGATGCGAATGCAATAATAGATTTGTCGGAAATGCTTTCAAAACAATATAAGGAAGTCTCTTACATTTACACTAAAATCCCAGGAAAAGGTTCTGGTGTCATAACAGCTTGGGAAAAGAGCAATGCGGAAATACTTTCATATATGGATGTCGACCTCTCTGTAAGATTAGACGAATTCAAAAATTTGATTGGAGGCGTAGAAGAAGGATTTGATATCTGTGTAGGTTCAAGATATATGCGAAAGTCTATAGTCAAAAGATCTTTAAAACGTAAGATTGCATCATTCGTATACCATAAAATTCTGTTGAAATTTCTGCTGAATGTCAAATTTAATGATGGTCAATGTGGATTCAAAGCGGTTAGGAGAGATGTAGCTAGAAAATTATTGCATTTAGTAAGGGATAGGAAATGGTTCTTTGAATCAGAAATGCTATACATTGCAGAGAAGAAGGGGTTCAAAATAAAAGAAATACCTGTGGTTTGGGAAGAGACTAAACTACAAAGCGGGATAAAATTACGCAGTGTGGTACCTGAATTCATCAAGAAGATTGTATTATTGAAGCTACGGAAAATAAAGTAACCTGCTGAGATGTTGTAATGAAAAAAAACGAAATTAAAAGCAATGATGGTCCGATAAAAGACAAGCTCATTTCAAATACAATATATCTTTTCTTGGATTGGGCTAGCCTTTCTGTAATAGGGTTCTTTTTTTGGTTTATAGCTGGAAAATTCTTATTGCCTGTAGAATATGGGATTGTATCAACTTCGGTGAACCTCGCTTTGTTAGTTGGAAGTGCGAGTCTATTAGGTTTACATTTCACTGTCTGGAAGCTGATTCCTGAATTCTTAGGAAGACGTGAGCACATGAAGATAAATTCCTTAATAAAATCTTCTATGAAATTTGTGCTAATTTCAAATTCTATTATTCTGGTAACAACTTTGATGTTTTCATCTTTTATTTCATCGGTCTTAAAAATGCCTGTGAATGTTCTACTCATTAGTGTACTTGCTCTGTTTTCATATTCAGTGGCACTGCAGTTCAGATACATAATTTACAGCTTCCAAGAAATGAAGGTTTTAGCGATTACGGATATCATTGGTCAGGTTGGAAAGCTTGTGATTTCGTTGGCATTGATTTTATTCGGGTTCAAGTATTTCGGGCCATTGATAGGTTTTCTTCTAGGTAATGTGATAATGATCATACTACGGTTCAGATATATTCCGTTAAAATTAAAAACTGGGAAAATTGATGAAAAATCAATAATGCTGACATATGCAATACCAGCTTTCATCATCACTCTTTGCTGGTTGGTGTTTATAAATGGTCAGTATATACTGATAACGGCTTTGAAAGGTCCTGAAGTGACTGGTATATACGCAGTCGCGATGGTCTTAACATCTTATTTAGTAGTGATACCGACCACTTTAAACTCAGCTTTGATACCAATCACTTCCAGTCTATCAATAGAATCCGATGCAAAAGTCAAACAAAGCCGTCTCATAGGTTTGGTGCTTCGTTACAGTTTGCTTATAACAATCCCACTTGCAGTATTATTGGTGTTGTTCTCAGAGCCTGCTATATTGATCTTTTCGAGAGCAGAATATGTATCAGCATCGCAATTTATTCCATTGCTTGCGTTCGCATCGTTGATACAGGGCATTAGTGGTATATTTCTTGATAACATTTATGCAGTGGGACAGCCGAAGGTAAATAGAAATATATTGATTTTCGGCACCTTGATATTCTTACTTTCCGCTGGAATCTTAATACATTTATTTTCAGCTTTAGGATCTGCTATCGCATACACAATTTCAGCTGTATTTCTGGTTCTTGTGAGCTACATGTATTTGAGGAATAAGATAAAGCTTGGTTTTCCATTCAAAGGATTAGCTAAACTCATATTGTCTGCGGCATTCTCATTCGGATTGTTGTATCTAATAATGGGATATGTTCATGATTTCAAAATCAGAATTTTATTTGCTCTTATGAGCTGCATGCTCTACTTGATTGTTTTGTTGCCGATTAAATTTTACAAGGATGAGGATATCAAAGTTTTGGAGTTCTTTTCAACTAAGATACCGATTATTGGTAAGTATGTTGTCAAGTTGCAAAGCCTGTTGTCAAAGTTCAAAGAATGATTTAACCCCATAAGATGAAAGGTAGTATAACGAATAACGCTTGAATTACCATGAAAATTATAGTTACTTGGAATTCTTTGAATCTGCCTAATCTTAGAATAACATGGATGAGTGAATAGATTTTATCATACCTCGGCTTGATAGTGCCGTCCTTTTGTACGATTCCTATATCAGATGCGAATTCACCAAGCTTGAATTTAGAATAGAATTTTATCGTTCCTTGAAAAATAAAAGGGAGCATCATTACTATACCAGCTCTCTGCATGTGCCCAATTATAATACCCACCGCAACAATTACTCCAAGTAGATAAGTCAGACTATCACCCGGTAAAAGTTTTGCTGGATACCAATTATATCTGAGGAAAGGCAGTAAAGCTGCGAATGTCGAAAGAAAGACTACCGCGGCTGCCTCACTGCCATGTGTGAGAGCATATACTCCCAATCCCAATGTGTAAACCGCGCCCATCCCAGCTTCTATACCGTTGTATCCGCCCAACATGTTCACCATATTGGATGACACTATAACCCCAAATGGTATAATCAAAAGGGGATATAACAAACCGAAGTTAACATCGCCTATGAACGGAAGTGACATTGTAGTGGAACTGACATTTATGACCATAAGCGGAATTGCTGCAGGTAATACCAGTAGGGCTTTCACCCATTGAATCAATCCCACCTTAATATTTTTACCATCGCGTGTTAGCACTGGCTTCGATTTGACATTCAAATCATCCAATACTCCTATGAATGCTACTATGATGACGCTTGAAACTGATGTCAGAAGGAATAATGATATGTCATAATTTCCGTAAATGAATGTTTGCAATCCGGTATAAACAAGTATTCCTGCTAAGACGCCTACGGCTATAAAAATTCCGCCGCTTGCCGGAAGCACAGGTCTATTTTTTTTATTTACATCTAGACTGACTATCCCAACTGAGGAAAGGAATTTTCTCAATGGTGGTATTATTAAAAATGTGGTTATCAGAGAAACGAATAATGCAATAACTAGAGCTATCATTTAATCTCCTTCGAAGGTACTTGCTTATAATATGACTTTTCACCATTAAAACTGAACAACACGTCACCTCCACAGTCCAGACATTTCCCGACTAATGGTATTCTCCTGTACGCTTTATTGCATTTGCCGCAAACGACTCCATCAGAATCATTTAGGCATTCGACCATAGTTCCGTTTCCATTTGCAGGACCTGTGTTATTCTTGAACATCTCCTTAAGCAATGTCTGTCTCCCTATACCAAGCAATTCTATCTTACTGAACCCTATAACTTCAAAAACTCTTTCTAGCGGAGGCAGTATCTGGTTTTCCACATAATATTTCGAGTCAATCGGAATTTTATTCTTCCTAACATATTCAGGGTCTTCAGCCCTCTCTGACAATAACTGCAGTCCTTTGACGATGACAAAGCTTACTCTATCGCCGACTCCAGGCGCCTCGCCGTTCCTTTTCTGTAATTTTTTCACAAGCTCTATGTGCGGCTGCATTCCTTTGTATGCGCTGATAGATTTTGACACGCTTTTTGTTATGAGCAGTTCGTCAAGTGATACTTCATTTTTTTCCAGTTTTTGCAGATAGTCTTTCACGTATACGAAAGCCTTCTTCGGATTCTGTTCCCTTAAAAGGATGTTTAGAACTTCGAATAATATTTTTGTAGCCGCGTCGCACCAATCACGCCTTACAGTCTCAATGCCCTTCATCACCATTTCTTCTTTCCACTCATTTCCATGCTTTTCGTAAGCAAGTCCAGAATACCTTTTCTTAGAAAGAATGAGGAGTGATTTGAAAACCTTTTCGATTTTTATTTGTATAATTCCTTTCAATTCGTTGTTGACGATGGACTCCAGCTCGCTTCCTTTCTTGTATGCGGCTTCTAAGTCGGCTTCCTTTATTTTAACCATTATAGAATCCGTATCACCGTAAATGACTTCGCTGCCTGGATTAGATTCAATTATATCACGTGTCTTGTTTATCAGAAATCTACCGCAACCTGTAATGGTGCTTGCGATGTCAATCACATAAAGCCTTGCCCTCAGGTATCCGGTATATCCGTAGAATGCATTTGTCATTATTTTCAATGCGACCTGCTTGGCTTCGAGCAATCTTTTGACATTACCGTCTTCTGCATGCTTTGATTCGCTTCGTACCTTATCTCTTTCGTCTATCAGTTTTTTTAATATCATAGGCATGATGCCTTCTTTTACATTTTTTGAAACGAATTTGGTTCCGTATGGGGTTTCGATTGTCTCCACGCCTAAATCTTTGTTTCTGACTAGAGTTGTAGGGCAGATATTGTATGCAATAAAAATCGAAGGGTACATTGATTTAAAATCAAGATAGACGACCGGATCCGTATGCAACCCGGTTTTCGGTTCCAATACGAGAGCGCCCTTCAACTCCTGCACTTCTTGCCCTCCATACGTGTCTTCGGCAGGTTTGCCGGGTAAGACATATCCATATTTGTTGAACTCTCTAAGAAACAGGTTTTCCACACGCTGCGCCTCTCCCCCATCCAAGCAGTCTTGCAGAAGTATGCCTGATACCTTGCTCAGTTCAAAAAATTTATCGAGAAATCCTTTCTCCAATACGAGCCTGAGAGCCAGATCAGCATCTTTTCTTGCATACTCGACCAGCTTACTCATTTTTTGCCCGTCACCGTTCCAGTGGTCGAATATCTCCCCGTGCTCTATATCCATTTTTTTGTCGTTCAATAATTCACGTGAGACATCGCCTAGCCCCAATCGTTTTAGGCGCAGGTTTCCTTTCCGTATCGCTTCCTTTACGAGTTCGTACGGGTCTACAATCACCCTGCCTGTCACAGTGTTCTTATAATAAGTGGTTATCTTCCTTGACACTGCTGGTTTTTGATTACACCTGCCGAGAAACGACGGAAGGTTGTTTTCGCGTAATCTGGTCAGTATGTACGGGAAATCGAAATTATTTATGTTATAGCCTACAATCGCGTCTGGGTCATAGTTTTCAACGATTTTCAGAAACTCTTTCAGCATCTCTTCCTCGTTCGGAAATACTTTTATCGTATTGTTAGCTTTCTGGTATATCTTGGATACGAGCACAAGAGAACTCTCTCCATTGTAGCTTGGGCTAAAAGACAGGCTTATCATGCCGATTATGTCTTTCTTGGCGTCCGGTACACCTTCCTCTGCTATGGTCTCGATATCCAACGAAAGATATTTCATGCTGCTGTTCTCCAAGTTTTCTATTTCGTTTATCTCACTGGCGTCCACTGTTATGTCGGTCTTGACTGTCTGTGTCCTTGTTTGGGTTCCGTTTACTTTCAACCACTTGAATCCAGATATACCCCTATCGGCCATGTAACGGTATTTGAAAAGGATATCAGCCTCGTAAATTTCATTCACCAGTTTATCCTTCTTTAATGTGTCGCGGACTTCGGGGACCCTTGACGGGTCATTGAGGGATATTTTTAGCAGAAGTGTTTTTTCTTTCTGGTATCCGATAGGTAATAATTTGTATTCTGTTTCAACGTTTCTCACTAATCCAGGAAACTTCTTCTTGAGCATGTGCTCGAAGTCGGGAATAAATTCAGGCTTTGGTTGTACATAGAAATACGGGAAATAGTCCTTTACAAATACGCACACGGATTTCCCGTCCTTTATTCCGAACAGCCTTACCAGAGGCTTGCCTCCAAGCATCACATAGTCTGCATCAAGAAGCTGGAATTCTAACTCCATACAGTGTTTATGAGAAGTTGATTTTAAATGTTTCTCTTGTCTTGAGGTTTAGTTGCCAGTATTCTGGTTTTGCCAAGAAACTACCGTTTGTTACCACTGTTGTACCTTTGTAATTAAACAATAACGGTGTTCCGGTTCCTCCTAGAACCAGTATATCAGGTATATCCTTAAGCAAAAATGAATTGCTGTAGACTTTGTTTCCGAAAGTTGGGTCTAGATTCCTTTTTTTCAGCAGGTTCATGATGGTGGTCTCCAGTGTCGTACCTAATTTAGAGGAGTATTGGTGTATGAATGGTATGTATCCGGAAAATATCTTCACTTCTTCGATTTGTTTCGTTGTATTTTCTGCAAAATACAGATTTGTATTTCCTATATCCTCTTTTAATTTGTCTATATCGGATTGCCTTTCTGATATGCCTCCACCGAGGAAAATCATTAGATTTTTTTTGGATTTTACCCAGTCTATGAAATTTATGTAGATGTCTCTGTTAAGCGACGGTGAATCCATGTGTATATCCGATATGAAAATACACTCAATATCTGCCTTGGTATTGGTGGCTTCTTTCCTTAACGGTATATCCGGATATACCACATTTTTAATTTCTATCACACTATTATTGAACTGGCAGACTGCTCCAATTACTTCGTCCTTGAGGATATGGCTGCCCAGGTCGTTTGATATCGAAAATGTATAATACCCCGTCGTGTCTTCGAGCACGAGCTTCCCGTTATTCTCGACTACGATTCCTATAACTGAAAAATCCTTTGTCCGTTCGTTTATTTTGCTTATCGACATCAGATTAGTTAATTCCGGTTTCACACTAAGTACATCCCTGAGAAAGATGTATCTATCCATTACAGTTTTTGCTTCTCTTACCACTGTAGTCTTCTCTTTGGGCTTTTCTTCCAAAGTTTCCAGGAAGTTAAGTGTTATGGTTGTAGGCAGATTGTTATTGTCTATCTTAAGCACCGAATCAAGTAGGTTCGGATTATCATAAAGCATGTCTAGAGCTTGTTTATTTATCTGGATACCTCTGGAGATAAACTGCTTAAGGATAATATTCCTATCCATATTAAACGGTAAGGTATTTCACTTTTTTAAGGTATATACAACTAGCCCGTCCCTATTCTCCTGCTTGGAATGGGGCAGCTGTATCGCCTGTAACTGCCCACTCTCAACCAGTTCCTGCATATATTTTTGCACAGTGTTCCAGCTTACCTCTCTATTAATTGTCTTTGATAATTCCTTAGAAACTACTGATATGGTGACTGGTGTTCCGCGGCCAGATAAAAATGAAATTATCTCGCGTTGCACATCACGCCTTATGTTTGGTCTGCCGCGTTTCATAATTACCAGTAATTTACTTGGGGACTAATTTTTATAAACTTTCTGCGCATATGTATAATGTTTCTTTGCAGAGTTGTGGTAGGCGTTCTACATGAAAATTTTTCTTAAAATATAAAATAAAAATAAGATTCATAATAATATAATGATAACGTAGTTATATTTAATAATATAATAAATCCTTTTTCCATTATTCTATTAAATCCATTATTTTATACTACTACTTGAATCTAGAATAGAACAGTTCGACTAATGTATGAGAATACTCGGAGAATTTAATTGGAAACATTCGGAATTATTGTTTGAATGTTCACAAATATCTATTGGAAGGTTCATAGAAATTTAGTTAAACCGTTGATAACGAAAAACTTTGTGATAACCGCACGAACAAACTGCCTCTTGTCTATGAATGGTGTGTAATTTGTAGGGTTAGACTGGTTTATCTTATATAAAAGTCCGAGCCTGACCAAGTTATTCAGTCTCTTCCTCAATGCCTCGAGCCCAATCTTAAGTTTATGGTTCACTTTCATTTCTGAGAAAAGAAGCGGGAAACAATAAGGTTGAAGATCGAACGGTTGTTCCTTACCATTCATATAAAATTTCCTGAGAAGTTGGATGTCCATGAAATCTAGCTTTTCTGCCAAGGCAATAGCATTCTCAAAACCCTTTATATTATCTCCTTGTTGTTGCGTTTCTATCGATTCTGCTAAAATATTTTCAGTCATCTTAAACGTTTCCTTGGAGAGCGGAAAATAAACTAATGGAATTCTTTTAAAGTGCATTTATATTGTGTAGAAGTTATATCAGACTAATTACTTTCGTTGTTATTTCTGAATCGCGAATCTCAATCATGCCCACATAACCTTCTGGAAAACGGCCAGAATTCATAATTTTCGTTTTACCTATCTCATCAACACCTCTGCTTTCATGTATGTGAGAGGATACAGCAACATTAGGCTGCCTGTTCTCAATGAAGCTTCTAACAGCGTTCGATCCTACATGTGCACCACTGACAATCACATCTAACTTTGTGTGGCTTGGTGGTGAATGTGTCACCTGGATTTTAATTTTAGCTTTTTTCACTTCACTAAATGCCTTCTCAAGGCCTAATTCTATCTCTCCTTCACTAGGTTCGAATGGTGTGTTGAAAGGAGTTTTAGCTCCGCCATACCCATAAAACCCAACGTTTTCAATAATCCTTCCTTCAGCATGTATACTGATTCCTTCTTTCTTCAGGAACCCTATCAATTCACCATCCCAGCTTCCGGGAACAGCAAGGATAGGCACATTCAAGCCTTTCATTTCTTCTAAAATTAATTTTGCCATATCAAGCCTATTGAAACCTTTAGGAAATGAAAAATCTGTAAAATCTCCCGGACAAACAAGCACATCTGGTTTCAATGCTCCTGTTTTATCCAGAAATTTCATCAGGTTTTCGATGTCACCATGTATGCAACTAACTACGGCTACTTTCATCACTTTTATCTTGTAAGAGAAATATTAAATAATGCTTGCTAAACTCAAAGGATACCGTGTGGAGAGGAAAATCCGTCTTTTATTCGAGAAATGCGGATGGACTGTATTAAGGGCAGGCGCCAGCCTAGGGGAAGCAGATCTAATCTGCCTTAAGGATAAGAAATGCATCCTGCTCCAAATAAAATCAACGAAAAAGAAAAATCTCTATTACTACGGATATGCTAAGAATGATTTTCAGGGGTTCCCATTTTTCCTTGTAGTGGACTTCGGGTACAAGAAAATCAGGGTTTTGGAGCCAATCAAAAAGGTCATTTCTACAGACGGCCAACCTCTTGAGGAGTTCCTTAAAATTTATTAATATGAAGTCAATTAGTATCTGGTGGTAAAATGGTTGTCCTAGTCAAAGATGTGATGTCATCTCCTGTACTCACAATCGATATCAAGAAAACAGCACTTGATGCCGGAAAAATGATGAGGAAGAACAGAAAGGGGTTTCTCGTAGTAACGGAAAAAAACAGACCAGTCGGTGTAATTTCAGACAGCGATCTGATAGAGAATGTAATTATAGCTGGCAAACGAGCCGATAAGGTAAAATTAGACTCTATGATGAGAGAGCCGATTGTAGCAGTGGAACCAGAAGACGATATATTGGAAGCTTCAAGGAAGATGAAAGGAAATAACATACATAGATTGCCTGTTGTGTCGGATGGGAAGCTGACAGGTGTCATATCGCTTACCGACATAGCCAGAACATCGCCTGAGATGCTCAATCTTCTAGAATACAGGCTAAAGATGAAGGAGAAGCCAATTGAGATAACAGAAAAAATAGCTTTAGGTATATGCGATTCATGCGACAACTTCACCGAAGATTTACAGACTGTCAATGACCAATGGCTGTGCGAAGACTGCAGAGAAGAACTGGAATCATGACAAAGCTAGCCGAGACAGGCATCAACAATTCGGATTCGATATCAAGCATAGCTAATTTCTCGCCTGCTTACGTGTTTGACTATGAAAGTCTTTCTAACACAGTGAAAACAATGTTAATGTCAGGCCATAGGAGAATACCGATAGTGTCTAAAAATAACGATCTCGTAGGAATAGTGACTTATATGGACATACTTGATGCGCTACTTAGAGGCGTGTCAAGGAACGCGCAAATATCGAATTTTATGACGCATGAAATAATTCTCGCCGAGCCGAACGAGAGCATAAGCACCGTCCTAAAGAAATTTCATATCACTAAAAGAGGCGGCATGCCTCTAGTCAAAAATCAGAAGCTTGTAGGTATTGTGAGTGAAAGAGATTTCATAAAGTCGCTGACACCGAAATATTTCGGGATGACCGTAAATGAGATAATGACGCATAAGCCTTTCTTCGTTCAAAGCGGGTCATCGATTCGAAACTGTATGAAATCTATGGTCAATTCGCATTATAGGAGGTTGCCTGTGTTAAAAAACAAGGATGTAATAGGCATAGTGACTGGTTTGGATATACTCCATTTCATCAATGACACCAATTATAATCCCGTGAAAATCGAGGAAAGTGTCGATAGTATAATGTCTACTCCTGTGAAGTATTTGACAGAAGACCATGATGTGTCCGACGCGGTTCAGCTGATGACCGAATATAAAATCGGCGGGCTACCCGTAATCAACGAGGAAAATTCTTTGAAAGGAATAATAACAGAAAGAGATATCGTAGAAATGCTCTAACTTCCGAATTTGCTTGTATGCAAAATTGAATAGACAGGACCGTCTTTCTGAAGCCTGCTTTCGACCAAACTGACGCCATCGGCCTGCATCAGCACCTCCTTAAAATCTATTTTTTCTGCATTTTCGAAAAATCGCTTTTTGTCAGGAATATTTTTAACTCGAGCCAATGTCAGGTGACCAGGATTACTTTCCCCACCAATCGACTTGACAATGTTTTTCCTTAATTTATCGAGTGCAACACTTTTAATTCCGAGTGCTACCACTCTTGTGAATTTCTCATTGGGTATGAACAGCAAGTTACCCAAAATCATTTTGAACGGCGCATAATTTCCGGATATATCATCCAACTTTGACTCGACATCTTTGAGCTCTGCATCAGCTATCTCGCCAAGAAACGATAGGCTGATATGCAAATTCTCAGGTTCGACAAATTTCGCATCTATACCGGTAGATTTTATTTGTTCTTGTACACCAATTACATAGCTTTTAATCTCTTCCGACAGGCAAATGCCTATGAATGCCCTCACCATAAAGTTTATTAAATTAACAATATAATTATATTCAATTGAGTTTTATGGGTGAATCTAGAATACGGGCTGGGGACGTTGTAGGGAAGGTGATTATCAGCGAAGAAACTGGTAGAAAGTTCGGTGTTGTCACTAATGTCGATTTTGTCACAGAAAGCGGAGAGCTGATGAACATTATAGTCGACCAGCCAACAAAACATATTACTGAACTGAACCTAAAGGCTGACGAAAGGGGTAGAACGCTCATTCCATTCAGTTCTGTAAAGTCAATAGGCGACTTTGTCATAATAAGCGAAAGCGAGCTCATCTAA
>CAZYBR010000001.1:0-58430 GCA_964645905.1 uncultured archaeon | reverse complement strand
ATTGGTAACATCTAAAGGAGATTAATGACGACGCCGGATTTTGTGAGTCAGGACAGAGAGGTACTCTTAAAAAAGATGTTGACTACAGATCCTTATAACCTAGATTTTCTAGGCTATGAGATAACTGTCCTTCCAAAAGTATTCCCGCCCAGCACACCATCTGAATTGCTGGCGGAATTGATTCGTATCCAGAAAGGAACCAACATAATCGACATGGGAACAGGAACTGGCGTATTAGCACTCATCGGAGGTTTACAAGGTGGAGTTGGTTATGCGGTAGATATGAATCCAGATGCCGTAAAAAATGCAAGATTAAACTTGGACAAATATGGTGTATCCAATATAACGGCAATAAGAAGTGATCTGTTTTCAGAGGTTCCTAAAAGAGAACTTTTCGATTTGATTATTTTTAATCCTCCATTTCGTGATGACTATGGAGGCAAAAAGATGGAAAGTCTAGCAGAATACGGGTTTTCTGATCCTAGTGGCAGAATACTTCCTGAGTTTCTAGATGGGTGCACACAATATTTAAGTAAATCAGGGAAGGTCTTGATTAGTGTAGCTGAATGGGAACCTTTAGGTGAAATAGAAAGAATATTCGGTGAACATAATTTTACATATACGAGTATTGCCAGATTAACAAGCAAACGAGATGATAGAAGAGTTTATAGAGCTTATGAATTGAAAGCCTCAGATGAGCGAGACGCCTAGGGCGACAGCCACGGGAGCCCGTGTACGCTGACCTTGCATCCTACCAGGAGTTCGACCCACAGAATGTGGGTCAATATTTATATGTCTCGGAAACTAACATCTATTGTGATTCCTTGTCTATAACAACCATCGATGATAAATGGAGAGTGACAATTCCGAAGGAAGCAAGGAGAGCGATGCGTCTTTCTAGGAGGGTGCCAGTCACCGTGAAACTGAAAAAGCACTCGCTGGTTATTCAGTCGCTTCGAAAAAGCTTGCGGAGACGAGAAAAAGATTCTCTGGAATGGCTCATGATGCACCCGGCAAGAGCCGACCCTAAAAGGATCAAAAAGGTGGATCTGGAAAAAGTTGAAGATGAAATGTGGTTGCCTTGATCATGGTCGATTCGAACGTTTGGATATTCCTGAACATGGTCAACTATCCTGAGCATGTGCTGGCAAAAGAGGCAATCGCAAAAAGGCGAGAAGAAGGCCTGGCCACAAATATCATCATTATTTCGGAGGTGTACCACAAACTCAGCATGTTGCTTGGTGCCAAAGAAGCGGAACTAAGAGTGAGCAAGATGCTCGAGTCTGAATTCTTGACATATGTTCCCATCGAGGAGGCAATAGCCAAGACTGCAGTAAGCCTCGGTGCCAGCCACATGATGAGAATCAATGACGCACTTATTGCCGCACAAGCCGCAGACCTCAGGATACCAATCCTTACAGACAATGTT
Source organism: uncultured archaeon (assembly GCA_964645905.1). Classification (GTDB taxonomy): domain Archaea; phylum Aenigmatarchaeota; class Aenigmatarchaeia; order CG10238-14; family SCSR01; genus JACOWB01. The sequence continues at coordinate 57,001 of CAZYBR010000001.1, read as the reverse complement.
AAGGACTTCAAAATTTCACAATTGAAAGTAGTTCCTCTAAGACATTGATAATTTCCAGTTGTGTTGCGATATAAAAAATTTATGCGCAGGACGCAAGGTGCGTGTGAGCCCACAAAGTGTCATTCTAGGTACAGAGCCTCAGATGGGACTTGAACCCATGACCTCTCGCTTACGAAGCGATTGAGCCCTAATGGTATGCTCTGCCGACTGAGCTACTGAGGCATCGTTTTATTACTTTTGGCGTTCATATATAATAGTCTTATTCAAGGGGATTCTATAGCCAAAATAAAGGAAGAAATAGAAGAAGCACAATTCTGGCGCAAGGACAGGCATGGGATACGCGATTCTGTCTCTGCCCGTGAAGATTTCATAGCCAGGGGAAAGACTGATTTTTCAGGTACGAGAGAGAACCGTGACGGCAAGCTCGCCGCTCTTAATTTCGGCAGAGTGATCGGCATGAACGTCGAAAAGATAGAAAAGAGCAATTTGTTCCACTTCAATCCGAATTCAAATACATTGTTTGTAGGTCTGCCAGGCTGCAATTTCAAAAGCCCGTTTTGCTCTGATTTCGAGCTTAATCACAAGGTATTGCACGACTTTCCCCTGGACGCCAAGTACCAATATTACACCCCCGAGCAGGTGGTAGGGATGGCTGAAAAGAAGGACTGCAAGTCCATAACCTTCAATTATACAGAGCCCATGGTATGGTTCGAGTTCGCATTCAAGACAGCCAGATATGCGCACAGGGGGAATGTCCAAACCACGCTGGTCACCAACGGATATACTACCGAAGAGCCTATCAAGAAATTGGGCAAGTTTCTGGACGCTGTGACAGTGAAGATATTCGGCTCCCTGAACCAGTCCTTATATGAGAAATACATGTCAATCAAGAACGTGTCGGCAATTTTAGCTACATTGAAGCAGATGCACAAGCAGAAGCTCTTCATCGAGATAACAAATCTCATAGTGCCTCAGATAGGGGACAATCTGGAAGACTGTAGGAAGCTGGCAGCGTGGATAAGCCACGAGCTCGGGGCAGAGACACCTCTACACCTGATCCAATATCAGGGCGGTGAATTGGATGCCATACCGCCTACGCCTACAGCTGTTTTGGAGAGGTTTGCTGAGGAATGCAAGAGGGAGGGCCTGAGATATGTTTATATTCATTCCACGCCTCCACATGAAGAGGAGAACACATTTTGCCACAATTGCAGGGAGCTTGTCGTGGAAAGGAAGAACGGGCTTGTAAAGAAGAGCAAAATCATCGAGAATAGGTGCCCGTCTTGCGGGTTTAGGTTGAATTTTGTCTCTGATGGCAAGACATAAATAGTGGCAAAACACCTTAATAATGTGAAACTGTTTCAGATTGTTTCAGTCATGGTGTCAATTGTTTCATTTTTGTCATTTGTATCGATATCGTATGCGGATATACAATTCTATGCTGTCGACACCGATCTTAGTGACAATGATAATGCAAAGATCAAGCTTACAATCACATTTGAGCAGCCGACAAAACAATTTCAGCTGGCTGTCTTTGGTGCAGTCGCAAATGTTGAAGGTACAAGTAATTCAGGCCCGGTAGACTGTGAAGTGAAATCCGGCGGTGCTAGCATAATCGATTGCAGGATGAATCTGACCGGTGAAAAAAGGACATTGGAGCTCAAGTTCGAGACAGTTGATTTAATCAAGTCGTTGGATACAAAAAAACTGTTTAGCGTAGACCTTTCGATCAGCCAGAGCATTGCCCAGGCATCTGCGGCAGTAAAGTTGCCAGAAGGATATGCCCTTGCGAACAATTCGGTTGTGCCTGCTATATATCCACCTACTGATAGCATCCTAAGCGACGGAAGAAGGATTATTGTAAACTGGAATATCGCCAATATCACTGCAGAGCAGCCTTTCAAGTTGCAAGTCCTGTACGAGCCTGTTCAAAAACAGTCTTCGATGTTAGTGATATCAGTAATAATCATATCGGCCCTAGTGCTAGGTGGGTTGGGTTTCTTCTTCTACAGGCGGATAAAGAAGCCTAAAGAGGTCATACTTTCGGTCTTGGACGACTTTGAAAGGAAAGTTGTAGAAGTGATAACTGCTGCAGGCGGTGAACTGAACCAGAGAAAGGTTGTCGCTGAGACGAATCTCTCTAAAGCCAAGGTTTCCAGGGTTGTGAAAAGGCTGCAAGAGCGGGGTCTTATCGAGGTTACTAGGCTTGGAAGGACTAACAAGCTCAAATTAGCTCATAAGAAATTTGAAGGTAGTTAAAACTTTATTTTTAGCTGATATGGGTTATTCTGGCTTTAGAAACAATTAACAGCATTAGAACACGATATTAGGGTATATTTAGTATGTATTTTTAGCTTAGAAACTTTCCTATCAATTGTTTCAGGCAACCTATATATGGTCTGAAATGCTTATTAGATAGTAATAATCCCAAGGTACTGTCTACTACGCAAAACGTAGTGGATAGTAATAAATTAAGTGAGGAAAAACAATATGAATAAAAAGTTTGTTGCAGGTTTCATGACAGCCTTAATGGCAGCCATGACTCTCGTAAGCCCAGCATTGGGCGCAACAGCTCTTAAAGACTATCCAACATTCCTCGGTAAAGTCGGAGATTTCTACATAGTCTTCGGTAAGGACGCAGCGGCAAGTGATGTCGCTGGCGCTGCAGATATAGCAGCTAACCTTGCCCAGCTATCGAATACTCCAACAGCCGTGGGTGGAGGAACAACAACTACATCAGCAGGTACAACTGATAGAAAAGTTGGTGTCTCGCCAAGTTCTAGCGGAGGTCAGATAGCTGGTACTGGTACAAGCCAGTTCCCAGGAACTCTGAGAAACTTCCACTTTAGCGGACTCAAGGAGTCCAAGTTCTCATTCAAAGGTACTGACCACAGCTTCCATGAATCTGTGATACTACCACAAACAGGGTCGACATTATCGTTGACACACTCGTTAGGTAGTCCAATAAACGGTACTTTGAAGATGAGAGCCGATTCAAACGCAGCCGAGCTGAGATTCATCTTTGATGATTCCATAACAGCCAACGACTTCGTAGGTACAGCAGCGAACTCAACTCACTACAGTGATCCTCTAAAAGTAACAGTAGCAGGTAGAGAATTTCAAATCGTAGCAGTGCCTGATGCAACATCTTTCAAGGCTCTAGTCGGGACTGTCAAGACACTAAGTGATGGTGACTCTATGACAGTCGGTGACTTGAAGTTGAAGGTTGTTCAATCATTCGCAACATCAACAGCTAAGATTGAAGTTACTGACCCTAGTGGAAATGTCCTCAAATCAGGCATTAACACTGGAAGTACAGAGTCAGTCTCTTACGGCGGAACAACATACAACTATAAAGTGCTTAGCTCAGGAGCAACAGCTTCTGGTGTTCTAGGTTACGGACAAGTTGTGTTCGGTAAGGGTGACGTCGAAAAAGTATTCGATAACTCTGTGACAGCAACGGTTTCAGAATTCGGCAGTGACTGGACAATATCCGGTTCATTCGCCGCAGCTGGTAGAGTCCAAACAAATGACTACATCAGTGTCAAGTACAACCCGCAATCCTTAACAGATGCGACAAGATACTTTACAGCTGGTAACTCATTCAAGGGACCAAACAGCTACTTTGAGATCAACTACGCTGGATATTACACAGGTAGCTTCGCAAAGGTAACATTGGAACCAGTTACAGGTCAGACAGTATATAGCTCTACAGCAGCTACAGGTTACAGCACAAACACAAGCTTGAACGGTCTGAAGATATCTTCAGATGTAGCCGGTACTCTCGTTAGCTCAGCTACGGGATCAAGTACAGGATACACTGAAATTTACTTACTCTTCAACGGTTCGGCTAGTACAGCAAACTTCAACAACACTAACTACTGGATGGCATACAAAGATACGTCAACTAGTAGAATAGTAAACTTCAACAACACAAGATACCCAGCATTCTTCAACACATCCGGAGCGACGGTAACGACATATGACCTCAGCAGGAACACTGCTGGTGAATCAAATGCGTCAATTGCGTCGTCAGCTACGGGCACCCCAGTTGAAAATATAACATTGTCCTACGGTGGACCAGGAGCTCAAATAACATACGTTTTGGGCTTCCTATTCTCCGGTAGTACATTGTTAAACACAACCATTTCAGGAGTGTACAATGTGACAGGTGCTACACAAGTGGAATCGATCAGCTTTGCTTTCCAAAACAGATCACAAGCTTCAACAACAACAGCACCAGAATTGGTATTAGGTGCTAACTCTGGTACAGCAGATGCGAGCGACGTCAGAGCGAGAGTAGAATCATCTCTGCAGAACGTCGAAACGCAGATTGGAGATTTGATTACTGACGAAGGTATACAAGTATACTCAGTCAAATCAAATGTTGAAAGCAACAAGGTTGTTCTAGGCGTTCCGCCTGAAACAGTCTATGGTTTGGTCAAGTTCGGAAAGACAACAGCAAGCACAACAGCAGCAGCAGGATCAACAGTCAATGTAGTCGTACCAGTTACAACATCTGTAGCCAAGCTTGATAGTGAAGTTACAACAGCAGACAAGACAGGCAAAGACTTTGTCTTAGTCGGCGGACCATGTAAGAATAGCATGGTAGCTGACGCCAAGACAGCAGGTAAGTTCGCTTACAGCTGTACAACATGGCCAGCAAGCAATTTCGCTAGAATCCAGGTAATTGATGATTACCCAAGCACAGGTCATCAGACAGTAATAGTTGCAGGTACAAGAGCTGATGGATCAGATACGAGACTAGGAACTCAAGTATTGTTGACAGCTGACGGCACTACGGCATTCAAATTGTCCGGCCAAACAGGTCAGACAGTCGATGTCACAGGCGCTGCATTAGCAACAGCAACAATATCTGCAGTGAATAGCACACCGTAAGAGCTGTTTACCAAGAAGGAAATGTTTTAATTTCCCCTTCTTTTCTTTTTTCCTTTAATCTTACATGAGAAATCTCTCTCGAAAATTATTTTATAAAGTTTATTCCCAATTCTTTATTGTATGAAATTAAACAAAAACCTAGTCATATTCGCAGCTATCGCAGTCATAGCAATAATAGGGATCTCATATTATACAAGCGGCAGGCCCATCACTAGATACGACTGGGACGGAACTGAAATCGTGTTCAGGGATGACTTGAGGCTGGCTAAGAACGTTTCTGTGTATCCTGATGAAAATAGTGTGTATAGTTGGATATGGCATCCGGATGTCTACAGGGTGAAAATCGCGTATGTTCCCACAGAAGAGTCCTCGGCGGACAATGGCGCACTCGCCACAAACATGTTTGAAATAAGATTCAAGCTGGACCTAGCATATGGAAGGCAGCAATGGGGCAATGAGTTTTCTACGCTCGAATTAAAGTCGTTCGAAAATCTGAGCTCCGCAAATGACACTTTGATCATAGCACTTGTGCGCCCATCGCTGTCAGACAAAAACGGCATAGAGCAAAACGGAAACATAGTTTATATCAAGGGTATGACGCAGAAGGACCTGGACTTGGCTACGATGAAATTCCTGATGATAGCGATGAACATCACCGTCTAACAATGGTATTGCTGCTTTTGAAAAGCATAAAAGGCCTTACAAACACTGATTGTTTCTGATGAAGCATATGCTTTATTAAGCAAAATTCAATATTGATTATGGAAAATGAGCACTCTTTTGCTCAAGTATTTAAAATTCATTTTTTAATGAAACTGTCTAGGTGTTAGTGCATGAATGAGTATAATACATATTTGCAACTTGACACCAAGCAATTTGCTGGAGAATGGATAGCTATCGTCGATGATAAAGTAGTTGCCCATAATAAGGATCCAAGAATAGCGTATAGTGAAGCGCAAAAAAGAGCTAAAAACAAAATACCTATGCTCGCAAAAATACCTGGAAATGAATTATTAATTGTTTAGGTGGTTCTTCTGCCCGAAACGTTTCATTACAGGGAGATACCCAGAAAACCTCCGTTAAAGCCAGTGAAATTACCTACAATACCTGTTACTCTCGCAAGTGATAAAGGACAAATAAAAATAGTAGCGATGGTTGACTCCGGATCGGATTTTACTATTGTTCCTAAGAGCATAGCAGACATTCTAAAAATAGACCTCACTCAATCTGCAACTGAAAAGGTAATTGGTATAGGCGGTCGTGTTGATAGCAGTCTGTCAGATGTCACGTTATCTGTCAAATATGAATATCAAACGATTTCGATTATAATTCGTATACTTGTTGTCGATACAGATGACATACCACTCCTTATAGGAAGGAAAGGATTTTTCGACAGATTTGAAGTCACTGTAAATGAAAGAGAACAAATTGTTAAAATAAAGGATTTAGGCAAAATAGACTCATGACTAATTTAACAATTCAACAATGAATTCAACTTGTCCTTTCCAGTCACGCCTTGAAAAACAAAGCTCTCGTTTATAACCACCGCAGGGTATTCTGTAATGCTGAACTGCTTGGCTATCGCATCAACGACGACCAGATCGGTGTCCGCGGTGATGGGTATCAGCATTATCTTGCTCCCGCATTTTTCCTTAATATCAAGAAGTATAGACGCCTGCACATTATTGTTTCTGTCCTCTTCTAACGGCGTGTCTTTCAGCCTGAACAGATGCACGACAGTATGATAGTCAAATCCGCATTTCTCTTTCAGTTCGATGCTGTTGAGCCAGAACTGCGTCTGCAGAAGCGTATACCTCCTCCATTCCTGCTCGACTTCCGGCGTGAATATGTTTGCGTTTATCTTGTCCTCTATCTTCTTGCCTTCTCCATATATCTTCTCGTTGTAAGCCAAATTTTGCTCTAGAGCAATATTGCAGTAGTGTTCCCCGAATCTCTGCAGATAGCTGTTGAGAAGCCTGGCGTCGTATGAATTGATGTCAGCTTCAGAGAGGGCATCTCTTATGCCGCCGAGCCTCTGGTTGTCTATCCAAATGCCGGCCATTATCCCAATGAAAAATACAAGCAGTGAAAGAACACCAGCTTGCACATACACTCTCTTCATTTCGTCAACCAGCCTTTTTCTCCTCTTAGGAACTTGTACAAAGAAACTAAGACATTAATGGTTAAAAGCATTGGGTACACCGTGATGAAAACCGCCAGAAGCAGGATGCCCGGCCTGTCCTTATGCACCCGGATGCCGAGCCTCATGACAAACAGAGATACCAAGAATGCGATCATGCCATAGACCAGAAGCAAGTCTACATTGTATGAGAAATCAAAACGGGCAAACGGGTTGGTCCCGGCTGAAAATGCGGCGACTACATATAAAATATAATTGAGTGCCTTTGATATCATGAGATACGCGAACATGCTCGTCCCTATGAGCGAGAACGAGTATCCTATCAGCCAGGTCGGCACCAAGAAATTACCGACGCCGTGCGATTTCCTGTCGAATATGGACCAGCGGTACTTGATGAATGTCTGTATGCCGCCTATGTTCCATCTTCTCCTCTGTTTCCACCACAGTCCGAAGGTGTCCGGATACATGCTGTGCACCATCGCATCAAAAGCCATTTTTATTTTGTAGCCATGCTTCAATATCCTCCACGCGATCTCGACGTCCTCCACAAGATTCTTCGTATCGAACCCGCCGATCTTTACCAAGACATCTTTTCTGTAGACGCTCAAAGGCCCGGGAGTCGCATTTATCACATTTGCATGTTCCTGTGCCTTTCTCATCAGCGAGACGATCATATGCTCGATGTGCTGGAGTTTTTCCCATAATGTTTTTTTCCTCTTTACCATTACATGCGATGTCACAGCGGCTACATCTTTTCCATCAAAATAACCCATGCATTGCCGTAAAGAATTAGCATCAAGAAAACTGTCAGCATCAATTACTGCTACAAAAGGATATTTTGAACGCTTGATCGCAAAATTTATCGAATCTGCTTTTCCAGTGTTCTTTTTTTTCAGGACTTGCACATTTGCCGACTCGTAGCGTTTCGCTATTTTATATGTGCCGTCTTTGCTGCCGTCATCAACGACGATGACCTCGTATTTGTTTTTGGGATAATCTGTCAACAAAAGTTTTTCCAGACTGCCTGCTATCAGTCGTTCTTCATTGTATGCAGGCATGATTATACTCAGCTTAGGCAGCTGGCTGTCTGCAGGCGGCGCTCTCCGGAGTTTGCCTTTGCTCTCGAACCAGAGTATCAGATGGAAAAAAGTGAAATAACTCAGCGAAACGAGTATGATTATGTAAACGATCTTGAATAATTCCATTTCAAATCACAATAGCTTCAATTTGCCTGTTATCTTGTCTATTTTATTTTCCTCGACAGGCCCGATTCCCAATGCGGTTATCGTCCCTGATTTTACTTGAGTGCGGCCCGCATCCTTCACAAGAAAATAAGGCATCTTAGCTTTCTTAAGCTTGTTTTCGATGTCCTTCATCTCACCGATGTCCTTTATTTTAAGAACAATTTTTTTGCTGCCTTCGCTTTCCCATTTGGCAAGAACCTCGTTGTCGACTTTCCTCATCGCGCCGATTGCCGCATGCAGTGCCTGAGAAACAAGTTTTCCTTTGCCGAGGTCGATGTCTTTTCTGAGAATTATTACCTGCTTGTACATAACAGTAATTTGATTTAGGAAAATAAATCAGATATAAAATGTCCTGCAAGGGTGGTGCTGTAGGTTATGATCACTGTCCTTCCGATTCTGCCTATAAGCAGTGCCAGCAGGAATCTTTTGAAATCATATTTTGATGCGCCGCTCAATATACCAACTATATCGAACGGAAGAGGCAGGAAAGCGAACAGCAAGACAGCCCAGAACCCGATGTTGGAATAAAATCTCTCGAATCTTTTCAAGAATCTTGGAGTCCTTTTCTCAAATTTTTCTATCGTAGCACTGCTGCCCATTCCAACCAGATAGCCTATTGTGTCTCCCAATGCAGATCCCATGCCGGCTATTATCCATACCAATAATGGGTTCATTCCGATCGTGATCGCCACGATTACGGGCAAGTAGGAAGGGACTGGAAGTATTGGAATTAAAATGGACGAGCTGCTGATGAAACTCACGATGAATAATCCTAGATAATTGCCTTGACTCACTAGACCAAGAAAAACATCCAGGACCATTATTTTAAATCATTATTGCTAATTATATACCTAACTCAAAGGGAAATGAACCCTAGTTAACTTTATACATGATTCTCACTAAAAGTGAATAGTCAGTTTATGTCTAGCTTAATTAAGATTAAGTCACCCGAGTTTACAGAAGAGTTGGCGGAATTTGTAGGTATTATGCTTGGAGACGGAAGCATTTTCGTTGGTCCTAATGATAATCAGGTCAGAATAACTGGCAATTCTATCACAGAAGCAGATTATGTGACTAGATTCGTTAAGAATCTTATGTCCGAGTTATTCGGAATAGTGCCGCATATACGTTTTCCTAAGGGTAAGAATGCAGTAATTGTATACTCCGATAGCAAAAATTTAGTAGAGTTTCTACGATCTATTGGTTTGAAAAGCGGAGACAAAATCAGAAATAAATTAGGCATTCCTGCTTGGATTAAAAGCGATAACAAGCTATTAGCATCGTGTATACGTGGTCTTGTCGATACAGACGGATCCATCTCTCGGCTAAAACCACATTGGCCTAATTTATTGCAAATATCGTTTAAAAACAACAATAGCATATTATTGAATGATTTTAGAGAGTCGTTAATTGCCTTAGGATTCATACCATCCAAAATATTTGGAAATAGGGTTGTTTTGACTCGTAAAGCTGAAATACAGAAATATTTTAAAGAGATAGGTAGTAATAGATTAAAGATAGCCCTGTAGTGTAGTGGACAAGCACACGAATTAAAAAAGTGGAAGGCTTTGGACTTTACACAAAGCACTGATGCAAAGATGAAGGAAGAACCCTCGGAACGGCGGTTCGAATCCGCCCGGGGCTATTTTGTCCTTATTTTTACCCACCATATGACGAAGACTATAGCGCCAATTATTATGAATACGTCCAAAATGTTTGTATATTTCAGAATCGTCTCCCAGTTTTTGCCCATCACAACTCCAGCATATAGCAATGCAAAGTTCCATGGGACGGACCCGATTAGAGTGTAAATCGAGAATCTCATAAGATTCATCCTGCTGATGCCCGCAGGCAACGCGATCAAAGTCCTTACAGCAGGCAGGTTCCTGCTCACAAAGATTATCTTTTCACCGAACTTGCTGAACCACCTGTCAGCCATATCCAAGTGGTCTTTGTCGACCAAGATGTATCTCCCATACTTGAGCACCATGTTCCTGCCGAAATGCATGCCGATGTAGTACAATATCAGCGATCCTATAAGATTCCCGAGCGTCCCTGCCAAAAGCGCATAGAACATGTTGAATTCTCCAGTCGCGACCAGAAAACCGGAGAAAGGCATTATGATCTCGCTCGGTATAGGTATCAATGCACTCTCCAATAGCATCAAGATGAACACGCCGGGATACCCGACACTCGAAATAAAGTCTGTGACAAAGCCCGACAGCAGCTCCACCAGCACCATGAACAGAATTAATCTTGTAAGTTTAATTATCTAATTGAATATCGTGGTTTAATGGTTGTGCTGGAAGTTCTTGTAGCTGCGCTTTCTCTGGCAGTGATATTTCTTGCTATGAAGTACATCTACCTGAAAGCTAATTTTGACAGGAGAATCGAAGAATGGCTGGGAAAAGAGGAGGCTAGAATAAGAAAAGACGCCATCGGCAGAAGCGCAAGGACATTGTCGGGAAAGACTCTGGAAAAATTAATTCCATTCTTAGACAAGTTCCCATATGACGCCCATGACATGAGATGGCTTGGAGACCCAGTAGATTTTATAATATTCAATGGCTATTCGTCTGAGAAATCGCCCAAAGAAATTGTTTTCTGCGAAGTGAAATCCGGCGACGGCAAATTAAGCAAAGTCCAGAGTGAGATCAAGGAATTGATTGGCAACAAGAAAGTAAGATGGTTTGAGTTTAGGATTTAGGAAAAAAATAAAATAAAAAAACTAAAAAATTTCAGTTTAAATTATCGCTTTTTCTTTTTCTTTGCCAAAGTTTACACCTCATTTAATTATATTATTACTTCGCATTCCTTACATATAAATGTTATCAAGAAAAATTTGCCGAATTTCAAATGCATTTATGCGCTTAAAATAAAATATTCTTATGAAATTGAAAATTTCCGGGACTTTCGAAGGAAAATGTTCTGTCTGCAAGAAGAAATCGACTGTTTTCACCGCCGGCGACGAAGATTCTCACAATGCAGTCTCAGTTTGCAAGAGCTGCGCGGATAACATGGGGAGCAAGCCTCTTTCCGATGTCATAGAGCAGTACGGCAAAAAGGACGACGAGCCTTTCAAGGAAGGCGTGAAAATTTCAGGGAAAGGCAAAGCTGGTTAAGCAAGCTTTTGTCCCAAAAAAACAATTTCATATGTGAAGTTCAAAGAAATCCTGCTGATACTCGGCTTGGTTATTCTTACTTCTTTCTCAAGTTTTTCCGGATATTTCATATTAGCAGGCGTACACACAGAAGATGAGATTTTCAATGTAACGCGCGTTATCGACGGCGACACCATCGACCTGTCAAACGGCGAGACAGTCCGGCTGTTGGGAATAAATGCCCCAGACAAGGGTGAATATTATTATCATGATGCTAAGGACAGCCTTGCGCAATTGATCCAAGGCAAGCACGTCAGACTTGAATCAGGGCCTGAGGACAGGGACAAGTACAACCGCTCATTAAGGTACGTATTTCTTGACGACACCCTCATCAATGTCGAAATGATAAAACAGGGAAATGCAAACACTTTCATACTGAATGAAGACGATGAGCATTACCTTGATTTGATGAAGGCGCAGAAATATGCCAAAGACAGCAAGCTAGGCATCTGGAATGTGGCGAACATGACAAGCTGCATGATTATTTCCAATTTCCATTATGATGCGGCAGGCAATGACGATAAGAATCTGAATGACGAGTACGTCTCTTTCACAAACACATGTGATGTCGCAGTCAACCTGAACGGGTGGGTTGTGAGAGACAGCGGACGTACCAAGTACACTTTCGGAAAACTCAGCATAAAATCAAACGACACGCTCTCGCTGTTTTCGGGCGATGGAAAGGACACCTCGAGCAACCTGTACTGGAAAAATAAGAAAAGCGTCTGGACAAACAGCGGCGATATACTGTTCTTATGGGACGGTAATGGGAATCTCGTTCTCAGCCGCAGCTATCCTTAGATTTTTATCGTTTTCTTGGCTTCCTTCAAGGCGATCGGACCTTGATAGTCGCATTTGCGGCAACGATATATGATTCCCAACCATGGTAATAAATTCAAAGTACCCTTTCGTTTGCATTGCGGACATTGCATGCTTACCCGAAGATATTTATTCTTTTCTTCTCTTATTACCGTTAATACCGGAAGAAATTCTAGATTACGGTCTGATGCTAGCGGAAGACGAAGAGTACGAACAAATCCTGACTACAGTAAGAAAAGTTAACAGGTATTTCGACGCTACAAAACTGTCTGTTGCTAATATGTCAGGAGATTTGAATCTTGTTTCAACTGTAAAGGACATAACCGGTAAGCCAGTAATAGCTGACCTTAAAGTAGCTGACATAGGATTTTGGAACGATGAAAGGTTATCGTGGGAAGGAACTAATGCTAAAATAATTCGGAAATTCATAAAAGCAGGAGCAGACTATGTAACTTGCCATGTTTTCCCCGGCACATCAAGTCTTCAGGAGTGTGTCGAGGTAGCCCAGATTACAGGTGGGGAGGTCTTAGCTATTTCTTACATGTCCGGGGTGGGTGCGGAATTATTTTTTGCGCAGCCAATCGATAAACAATACACCCAAAGAATTCTTAGGTTGTTGGATATAGAATTAGATTTATCCCGTCTGGCTACTGTCTCAGATTTGGCAATGGAGGTTGGAAAATATTATGACGTTTACGGTTTTATAGGACCAGCGAATAAGCCCAGCATATTAAAGCGGTATAGAGAGCTTACAATAGACCCTATATATGGTGTGGGAATTGGGAGGCAGGCCGCGAGCGATATTAGTCCACGGCAGCAACTGGAGCAATTTTATAGAATATGCGGCGCAAAATCAGCAGCTATAGTCGGCTCAGCTGTATACAACTCCCGCGATCCTGTTAAAGCCGCCGAAGAATTCAGAACGTGGAGGGACGAGATAGTAAGATCTGGCATGTCTTAAATTTTTATTTGTGGAAATAAAATAAAACTTAGTTTTGATTTAGAGCAGTTGTAACTTATCCGCCCTTGTATCCAGGAAACTGCATCGATAAGAGCTGAGCAATGCTTGCAATCAACTTCGGCTCGATAACAGCAATGTCAGTCACAGTAAGGATGCCTTTTATTTTGTTGTTTTCAACTACAGGCAATTCCCTTATCTTGTTGTCAACCATCTTTTCAACCGCATCTTCTATGCTAGTGTCCGGCTCTACTGTGAAAACTCTTTTTGACATTACTTCCCCGATTAAAGTGTTTGAAGGAACCTTGTCTTGAGCAATCGACTTGATAATGTCGCTGCTTGTTATGATTCCTGATATCTTTGTACCTTCAACAACAACCAAGCTGCCGATCCTTGTCTTAGCCATGACCTCAGAAGCCTGTTTTAATGTAGCGTCCTTCTTTACGACAACTACATTCTTGTTCATGACTTCGTTGACTATCATACTAGTATTTTACTTTTAACGTATAAATAATATCATGCACTCTCATCCTATCCACAAAATAAAACGGCAGAACCCGAACATACAGAGAATACGAAGGCTGAAAAGACTCGAGGAGTTTGTCGAACAGCAGATAGAAAAGTACGTCAAGATCCATAAACAGCACGAGAAGGAAATAAATTACATAGGTTAAATTACTTGTCCTTATCTTTATTCTTCTTAGATTGATAATACCCTAAAGCATAGCCGGCGATCAGCAGAACGGCTCCAACAACAAGTACTATCAAGAAAATATTTTTTAGATCCGAAGCCAGTTTATTGATTATCGGCTCTACCGTCGACAGCGATTCTGACGGTATGACACTTAAAATGTTGGACTGTACGAGCCCGAACAATAGAAATGGCACGCCAGTTGCAACAAGATTGATGCCCACACCTTTCAGCCTCCCGGGCCATTTTTCAGTTGAAACCAGCAGCAATGCCAGACCGGCAGCCGTTCCTAGCCACATGTATAATTGCAGATTCTCGTAGAACTGGTTGCCTTGATTGGAGACCAAAAATAACAAGTCCTCTTTGTTACTGCTTTGAATGCAGCTTATGAATGAGCAGTCGTACTGCTTGTTATATATGCCTTCGGTAATCGTGGAAGTTATCAACGACTTTAATTTTTCATTATCAGAATTATTGACGTCATCACATTTTAAAACTATCGGTAAACTGCCGCCCATTGGCACTTGAACCCTGTCGGTATTATGGCATTGTGACATCAGGTAATTTCTTAAATCAGAGAGACTGTTCTCACTAGCTTGAGAAAATATTTGCTGCTCTAGAATTCCTCCGGCAAATGAATTGAAATTGCTATAGCTTGTAAAGCCCACAAGCTGCACCATCATAATAGCGAGTACAAGGAATGTTGTGAACAAAAAGCTGCCGAAGAATTTACCCACGCCTCTCAGGATTTGCATATAATCAGATTTTAAGTTAAAAATTGCTCAAAAGCTCTTTCTTGATTTCTTCGGGGTCTGTGGACATTTTGATAGGATTCGGCATCACGAAATTCCTTACGTTCATCATCATCCTGTGCCACTTGACCTTCATCGGGATTTCATAATCCTTCTCCGTCATCAATGAGGCGATCCTCATAAAATTGATGCTTGACAGGCTGTCAGGCTTGTATTCGAGCGACGGGTATCGCAGTATCATGCTCTGCATCACATTCTTGTCATGCGGTATCTCGCCGACCACGGGCAGCCCAGTGACCTCTTCTATGACATCCTTCTTCAATTCATGTGTCCCATAAGTGACCATGTTGAGCAGTATGCTTATTTTCTTCTCACCGAACTGTTTCAACACCTCGCTGCATCTTATCACGTCTGATATCATCGGCACGTGCGGCAGTGTGACAAAAAGAATCTCCTTGCTGGCGTCCATGACGAATAAAGCCTCCTTTCCCAGCCCAGGCGCAGCATCCAAAAGTATAAAGTCCATGTTCTTCTCCAGTTTTGTAAGGTGCTTCTTGAATTTCATAAGGTCTACGCCGACCAAGTCTTCAAATTTCACTGAGGCAGGCAGGTATTTGACGCCGTTGTAGTTGTACATTGCAGATTGTATGTCCATCTTGTCTTTCAGCACATCATTCACAGTGCCTATGTAATCTGTAGCGCCAAGATAATAGCTGAGATGCGGCGTTGAAAGGTTGCAATCGACCAAAGCAACGTTCTTCTTGAATCTTTTCAGCGCCAGCGCAAGGTTCATTGCGACAGTGGACTTGCCTACTCCACCCTTACCAGAAATTATCCCTATTATCCTCGTCATTTTTCTTTCAGCCTTCTTTAATCTAATTGAATTTTCCTTTAAATATAGTTTTGTATTTTTGTTTAGAGAACCAAGTATTATGTGACGATTGATATGGTTGATAAGATGCATTCTGAAGTCAGATCTTTGTTTATTTATACAGATGGTGGATCTAGAGGAAATCCTGGTGATGCTGCAATAGGATTTGCAATTTATGATGCCGAAAGAAAACTCCTGATAGAGAAATCAAAAAATATAGGTATAGCTACAAATAATGTTGCAGAGTATAAAGCAATCATTCTGGCACTAGAAGAAGCTGTCAAATACTCTAGAAATAAAATTTCATGCTTCTCTGATAGCCAATTGGTAATTAAACAAATAAACGGTTTATTTAAAATCAAGAAAAAGCATCTAAAAAAATTGTTCTTAGAAGTAAAAAATAAAGAAAAAATGTATAAAAGTATAAAGTATTCAAATCTACCCAGATCACATTCTAAAATAGCTCAAGTAGATAAATTAGTTAATAAGGAGTTAGACAAACTGCTGTAAAGCTTTATTATTGCTGTAGATACAGCAACATTAAAAAGTGTAATAAATATAATTAACTAAATGAAAATGGACAAAGTTTCACATTCCTTATAAATATGACTTTAGATACAAGAAAAAAATATCATAATAATCTCGGATAGCCAGCTCATTGTCAATCAGTTGAACAAGGATTGGAAAATAAAAGAACCGAGAGAGAAATGTCGCAGGACGGATACTAGGATAATTAAATTCATTTGAGCGCGTTATCAATATCCTCGAGCGTCGACCCGACGTTTTCCACGCCGCTTCCTATGTCCACTGTCGCGCCTGAGACTTCTTCAGTGCTTTTGTATTTGGAGCTCTCCGGTAAATTTACAAATTCATTGGAGAAAGCAAAAGCTACAACTAGGGCAATTATTACTGCTACAAGTCCGATTATTATCAAATTTTTATTTGCCATATGTTATCATTGGTTATTGTGGTAAATTAGTTTGTGGTACTGGTTGTGCTTGCGGGCTAGACCCTTGAGGCGGTTGATTTGTTTGCTGCGGAGGTCTAAACTCTTCCTGGAATCCCGGCTGGTTTCCTTGAGGCTGTCTGTTGGATTCCTGCTGCTGTGGTTGATTGAATCCTTGTTGAGGGCCTTGCCGTATATTCGATGAAGGTCCGGTGAAACCAGTTCCAGACCTGCAATCACCACATTCGCTACATTCTCCGATATCACACACGCCATTGTTCAGACAGCCTACACACGCTTGCGCACTTCCAGAAGACCGGGAACCTTGTCCTCCAAATTCTTGTGGCTGAGATCCCGACGCTGCCCGCGAACCGAATTCTCCAGGACCTCCTTGTTGCGGTATGCTTTGTGGCGGGGCGCCTTTACAAATATCTGGATTTTCTTCACACCATTCAGTGCACTCTTCAGGATTATCTCTACAAAAGTTATCGCATTCTTGCGGCCCTTTACATCCCCCAGGTCCTGCGAAGCCGCCCGATTGTTGCCCTTGTCTTCGTTCCAACTGCTGTCCTTTGCCCGATGCGATGTCCTGCAGTTCTTCACGTGACGGCATTGACCCGACTGCTGGATGTTCTTTTACCCAGCTTCTACATTCTTCATAATTGTCGATGCAATAAGTCGCACATTCTTTCTCATTTGTGCATCCTCCCGGTCCTCCTTCTGTTTCTAGAATATTCTGGAATTCATCATCTCCTCCGCTAATCTGTGCGCCGCCGCCAAACTGTTTTGCGAATTTAGCCATAGGACCTTCACAGTTAGGGATGATATCTTCTGGTCCCCTCACACCGAGCGCATAATTCTTGATCGCACATTCCATATAGAATTCATCTTTCGTAAATCCAGGCGGTATCATGTTTTCCGACTGCATCACAACGTGCAATAAACATGCGCCATCCTTTATTCCCTTGATTGTCAGGCTTGGTCCGTTTCTGCCTTCTGGCTGGAACGACACAGGCTTGCACGATCTTATCGCCTTATCAAAGCATGAACCATCGGTAGCACAGCTCTTCACGCTCGCTTCCAATTTTTCGATCGAACGCTCGTTCACATTGATATTCCTACTCGCTTCCAGAGTCTCTTTCACATCGTCGCTGTTGCTCAACATCAGATAAAGAATATCTTTCAACGTGACATCCTTGATGTACTTTATATCATGCTTTATTTCTGTCAAGTCATCTGGAGTGATAGTTTCAGCACTGCCCCTTATTTTTATTTTAATTTCATCAACTCTTTCTGCCGCATCACTGAACATCGAAGAGACTCTCGTATATCTCTCTTCATCAAGCGATCCCGATGATTCGTAAAACTTGGCTATTTCCTTGGATTCAGATGCAAGCTTCTGCAGCTCGATTTTCAACTTCTCCAGCTTCAACGCCAGGCTGAGAAGAACCGTCGTGTCAGGGACTTCCTCCACTTGTGATACATAAGCATCATTTTTATTTCCAGGCGCAACACATTGTGAAAATACGATGCAACCTTGGGCGTCATTTTTGACTATCATCTCTCCCCCTTTGCCGTTGCAAGCTTTATACGCTTCTGACGGGATATTTTTCTGGCATGATGAAAATTCAGATCCTTCTTCACCGCCGCATCTGTAAAGGGCGCATCCCTTATTATCAACCCAGTTTACGGTCGGCAATCCTTTTGCGGAGCATTCGCTTTCTATCCTGGCTTTCTGCGACTCTGGGATATATTCGCATCTCGGTCCGCTTTCCTGCGAGCACCTGACAACTTTACATCCGCCTTCATATGAGATTCCAGGATTTAAACCTGATTGCCTGCATAGCGTCCCTTCCTCGTTTATTTTTTCTGGTGTCGGACACGACCTATGGCCAGATATCGGATTTGGATTTGACTCTCTATTGTCGAACCTGCAATCATAAAATGTACATCCATTAGCATCATGCGATGCAAGAGGATTACCGCCTTGAGCTTTACAATTGTCGACTAGCTGCTTCTGCTGGTCACCAGCCGGACAAACTTTTTCTTGTGAACAAACAACACGAACGAATCCTGAAGCATCAGTCTCTTGTCTGCACCCTTCAGGCACGCATGTATAAGAAATCAAACATCCTCTATCAAAAACCGGTGCTACACTTCCTTGGCATGCTGGTTTTTCTGGGGCAGCCGGACATTGTTGAGATTGCGGAGTCGTGGTCGCACTTGTTGCCGATGATGACACACAATTGAAACCAATGACACATCCTTTGTCGTCAGTGGCTTTATTCAGTCTTTCATTGGGCTGGCATGATATGCTTGGCGGTGGAATCTGCGGGCACACTGATCCTTCTCCGCCAGTCGCTTTTGGTATTTCTTTGCAATCATAGCCCGATATGCATTTATTGGCGTCAAAACGTGGTATCACTCCTTGATTTTCTCCGCATGCCGGCGGTTGCGGCGAAGGCGGACATACATTCTGACCTTCTATTGGAGGTTTTGTTTCAGTCCTAGGTGGCTCATTTAGAGGTGTGCCTACCAGCGGTTGAGTTGCTGGAGGCACAGTGCCTTCCGATGAGGATTTTGTCCCTGTAGTTCCACTTGTTTGTGTTCCACTTGTCTGGCCAGTTGATCCTGATGTAGTTCCAGTTCCTGAAGAAGTTGTTTGTGTGGATCCTGAGCTTGTTTCAGATGTACTGGGTGTCGCCGTTGAGGAAGTTGTTGTAGTTGTTCCACTGGTGCTTGTTGCCCCGCCAGTTCCTGAAGTTGTTGCTGACGGAGGAGGCGTTTCCTGTGCCAAGACAATCGGAGAATAAAATGATGATATGAGCAAGATTGAAATCGCCATTATGGCAGCGAGATTCCGCATACAAGTATTTGGCGTTTCCTTATATTAAAAATATCTATCCGATGTATCTAGGTGTGGCGTCCTTTTCTTCTCCCCTGTCCGTCTTTTTTTTCCTTTCCGAGAATTTTTCATAATAGTTTACCACGTCTCTTGTCACACTAGGTGTGATACCCGCAAGCATTTTATCGAAATGCTTCATCTTGACTTCCTTGCTCTTCTTGTCTTCCCTCAAGGATTCCATTCCAGCTTCCCTGCACAATGACTCTATGTCTGCCCCAGAGAACCCTTCAGTCTTCCTTGCCAATTCTTTCAGGTCAACGTCCTTTGTAAGCGGCATCTTTTTAGTATGCACCTTGAAAATTTCCAATCGTGATTTAATATCCGGCGCAGGGACCAAGACCATCCTGTCAAACCTTCCAGGCCGCAATAATGCAGAATCGACAATGTCGGGACGGTTCGTCGCAGCCATCACGACCACACCTTTCAATTCCTCCAATCCGGAAATCTCTGACAATAATTGCGCGACAACAGTTTCTGTTACGCCGCTTCCGCTGTACATTCCTCTTCTCGGCGCGATCGCATCGATCTCGTCCAGAAAAATTATAGCAGGCGCGACTTGCCTCGCTCTTCTGAACACGTCCCTTATCGCTTTTTCTGATTCGCCGACCCATTTGGAAAACATTTCTGGGCCTTTTATAGAAATGAAATTCGCTCCGGCCTCGTTCGCCACAGCCTTCGCCAATAATGTCTTGCCAGTCCCAGGCGGCCCGTACAATAATATTCCCCTCGGTGGCGATATGCCCAATCTTTCGAACGAATCAGGACTCTTCAGAGGCCATTCTACCATTTCTTGCAATTGTTCTTTCACTTCATCGAGTCCGCCTATGTCCTCCCATTTAACATTCGGTATCTCGACCATGACTTCCCTCATCGCCGAAGGCTCGACTATGCGCAGTGCATCCTCGAAATCGTCTTTAGTGACAATGAGCTTCTCTATGATTTCTTTCGGCAGCTCCTCATCTTCTTTCCATTTTATTTCTGGAAGGACCCTTCTCAATGCGGACATGGCTGCCTCTTTTCCTACTGCCCATATGTCAGAGCCAACAAAACCATAAGTGATTTCAGAAAGGTGGTTCAAATCAACGTCTTTTGCCATCGGCATGTTCCTCGTGTGGATCTTGAAAATATCCAGTCTTCCCTCCCTGTCCGGCACAGGAAATTCAATCTCCCTATCGAACCTTCCTGCTCTTCTGATTGCAGAATCCAGACTGTTCGGTCTGTTGGTCGCAGCAATGACAATTACTTTCCCTCTTTTCTTCAATCCGTCCATCTGCGTCAGTAATGTGGACACGACTCTTCTTTCAACTTCGCCGCTTACTTCCTCTCTCTTCGGCGCGATTGCATCGATCTCATCAATGAAAATAATCGCAGGAGCGTTTTTCTCAGCCTCTTCGAAAATCCTTTTTATATTCTGTTCGCTGTTATGTGCAAATATACCGCCAAATCCAGCGAGAAAGTTTTCACTAGGAGAAACGGATATATCATAGACATATTTCTCGTTATTAATCTCCTTTATTTCCTCGACTCTGTCCCAATAAATGTCATTTGACACCAATCTTATCGCATCCTGCATCAAATCCTCATCCAACCCGTACTCGATTGCCGTGTCCATATCAGCCACCTGCCCTAGAATGCCCCTTCCGATAGTCTCAGAGTTTGCCCATTGCTTGATTTGAGGAATGTGGCTTATTATCGGGTCAAGCCCGCCTGAAGGTATTTGATCGCTTCTCTTCCATGCAACATTCGTAAGATAGTCTGTTACCATGGAATTCTTTTTCCAGTCGATGAACCCTATCTGCTTGAATTTCAGGAGATTGTCCACTCCTGTGAGCACTACTCTCTTTGCGTCTTCGTTTTTCCTGTCATATGTTTTCGCAATGATGCCGAAATAGAGGAAAAGATGCATCAAATCATCGGCCAATTTTTCACTGGCTGTGGACGCTTCTATCTGCGGGACTCCGTGCTGGTTGGCGTAGATGGAACCATCGCCGCTCAGATAGCCTGTAAGAAAAGCCGCAACCTTCTCTTTGCTTAAATTGAAGACAATATCAGGTGCATGCTTGTTTCTCGCGCCACCCATCAAACCCAGGACATCCTTCATCACTTTGTACAAAACCGTCGACGAAATATAAATGTCTGTAGCGTTTTCTTTATATTCATATTCAGCCACTTTTCCAAAAAGCCTCTCGCAGAGGGCCTTGACATCACTGGCTTCTTTCCTATGGACAGTAAGCCTGACATTGCCATTCTTAGTGTATGACCCTTCCGCCACCCACAATCCTAGGAATGTAAGGAAATCGTCTGTAAGCTTGATTTTTGCTGGCAAAGATTTTGTTCTACTGTAAATTCGCACATCATCATTGATTGTAACATTTCCAGCTTCCATAAGCTTCATGAATTTGGAAATTCTTATCCCAATGTTCTTGTTGAGTATGAACCAGATATAATTCTTATTGCATTTTAGAATTCCGGCAACCCTGTCCGCGCCGATTTTCTCAATGGCGCGTTTTACATATCCTTGCACGTTTCTAGTGACCAAACCTAGGTCATTCTCTTTCAACGAATCCAAAATATTTATCTCTTCCAGATTGGTCCCCGCTTGAGGGATGAATCTCGGTACTGCGATGAAAGATTTCTTCGGAATTAATTCAGATGTCCTGATGCTTTTTATTTTGCCACCGTCCAGAGTGAACAGGCTGTGATAGTCGGTAACTTTTATCTTTCTTCCGCTTTTTGTCACGACCTCCAGCAATTTTCCTGTGTTCTTATGCTTAATCAAGTCCGTGACTTTCGCAAATCTTATTTTGCCTTGCTCGTCAAAAGAAAGAACCTGTATATCTTTGTTCCCGCTTTCCACGACTTCACCTATGGGTTTTCGTTTAACCATACCCTTTTCTGAAACCAAGATTTTCTCGTCATAAGGCAGGCTTTCGCCATACCACTTGCTCATAATTTCAGGAGCGCTGATAGAAATGAAATATGCGCCTGATTCGTTCGCCACAGCCTTCGCCAATAATGTCTTGCCAGTCCCAGGCGGCCCGTACAACAAGACTCCTTTCGGTGGCTCGATTCCCAGTCTTTCGAACAGTTCCGGATGCCTCAATGGCAATTCGATCATTTCCCTTACTTTGTGAATGATCTCCCTGATTCCGCCGACGTCTTCATATGTCACAGTAGGGACTGCCCTGTCTTCGAGCTTCATCGATTCTGGCAGCTGCGGCAATATTTCCAATTCCGTTATCTCGCCGATCTTTACAACACCCGCAGGGCTCGTATTGACAACAATGAATTTTATATCTCCTGAAAATGGAGTGAATGACGGGAAAAATTCTTCTATGTCCATTCCAAAGAAATCCTCGAACAGGCCTGAACTTCTTCTTCTTCCGACAGGAGACGGCGAGATTATGTCACCCTTGACCATCGGGCGCATAAAAATGTTTTGTTTTATCAAATTCGGCGATATATGGATCATGATGCCTTTTTGTGCCGGCGCCAATGTGACAGACTTGGCTTCCTTGACTTCTGCTTTTCTCAGTTTCACGTATTCTCCCACGCCGCTGCCGACATTCCTTCTTGTTATGCCGTCCATTCTAATGATGTTCAATCCTACATCTGCAGGATAAGAGCGGACAGCTATGGCGGCGCTGATCTTTGACCCCTCGATTTCTATCACATCGCCTTCCTTGACTTGCAGCTTGCTCATCGTATTAGAATCTATCCTGACAATCCCCCTGCCTGCTTCCTCTCGTGCGGTGAGCTCTCCGACTTTCAATCTGACTTCGTTTGTTTGTTCAGCCATTATTTCACCAGTCTTATTATTTCCTTAGAATCTGGGAACCTTCCCTCTTTGTGCTTGGAAAAGAGCAGGTTCTTATCAGCATAAACATCGAAGATGCCCTTGTCTCCAGGCTCGAGTTTCACTTTCGCATCCTTTATAGATTTTTCCAATTCCTTCTTCATCCATTCTGCTTTTTGGATATACCCGCACGGCACGCAGTAAACTATTTTTATATCCATTATTCATCCTCTTCCAATACTTCAAAGTCATCGAACATGTCTTCAGTCTCTCTATCTAATAGCACTTTGAAAGTCTTTAGCAAGACCTTGCTGTGCCACTCGTCAAAAAAATTCATTATCTGCTCAAAATTGTCCTCCGGGATGATGAAGGACGACTGGTCGACTTTGGCGTGAGGCATCTCGTCGAGGATGCCATGCCTTTCGTACTCGTATTTCTTGTTCTCATTCGAGACCACCTGCTTCCATCCGTAAAGCTTCCTGAAAAATACTGTCTTCTCCGAAGGCGAGATCTTCTCGGTCTTCATGGAGAATGCGAATATGATCCCCTTTTTTTCTGCCATTTTTACACCTTGTTTATGTTACAACGAATACTAAATTTAGTATTAACTATAACATAAAAGTATATAAAGCTTCTGGCGGGGGGGGTTCTGGTAAGTTGTTGATTGGTGCTTATAAAGAAATTTTGTGTTAAGTTTCGGTTGTTTCTTAGTTATGAATTAAATAAATACATCTAGTGTTAAATTTCAATTGGTTATGATAACTGTAGCTATTAGTGGCACATTTAATGCAAGAAGAGGTGACATGATCAAGATTACTGAGGCGTATTTCTACAGTCAAACCTCAATTAGAACACCTGCTATAGAAAACTCATCAACAGGAGAAGTAGGTTCCTTTGATAGACCCATGATGACTATACCACTTCAAAAACTCAACCCTCCTATAATTGGACGTGTGGAAAAGCTTGAAAGACACGGCTCTGAGACTATCATAACACTAGACGAGATGTCAAGAGAAGCATTCTTGAGTTATAACACTAAAGATAAAAATATTGCAGGTAAAGTTAAAGAAGAACTAGGAAAATTCAACATAAAATCTTTTTTAGCTCATGAAGAAGTCGAGATATCATCTGAATGGAGAGACGAAATAGAAAAACACTTGGACTCTTGTGATTTATTCCTCCCGTTAATTACAGATAATTTTAATTTATCGGCTTGGGCAAATCAAGAGACTGGATATGCTATGGCTAAAGATAAAATAGTAGTTCCACTTATTTTCGACGAAACTAACATAACTGGTCTGGCAGAACAAAAACAAGGCATTAAAATTCGCACCGATGATATAGAGACTGGTATTAATAAATTAATTACAGAAATTAAAAGATCGTATCCTTCTATTCTACAAGAGAATTAGTTGACATTAGTTCACATATTATTTAAAACGATTAATAATTCGTCGCTAGTTGATATGCCTTTATCAACTCCACTAATTTACTGAATGTTTTTATGTTCTGGTTTTCGTCAAAAATTATTTGTTTTACTTTGATATACTCCCATTTTTTACCTGTTAATTTTGAAGCATCTTCACACCATTCAGTAGCTCTCTTATCCTTGAATTCCACATCCTCCGTTTCAACACCCTTAGTTTCTACAATAAAGAATTCATTGTTAGTTTCTATAACAAAATCTGGTACATAATACGAAATTCCTTTTTTCTCATTGACGTATTCTATATAGAAGTTCAGATTCACATCGTTCTTAATAAATGTTTTAACATCTTTAGCCGAATCCAAAAAAATACAGAACCTACCTTCCAAATCATTATCAATAGGTACTAAATTCAATATGCATTTCTTTGAATTGTAGACTTCCTTCCTAGTCAGAAATGGCTCTACATGAGACGCCATTTTAGGTTCTTGATTCAGTTTAACTTCTTGCGGTGTTATGGTCAAAGTGTTTATAACTCTCGGGAATAGCGTCATTAAATAGGAGTATATGCTTGATTCTATGAACTGCCTTAAGAAAAGTTTGTTGCTGATTTCTTTTTCGGTAAGTTCTCTGCCAAATAAACGTTTTAAAATGTACTCCTTTAATTTCGGGATAAATTCATAGTTTCGCGATGGTATTTTACATTCTCTAAGTATACGATTCGAATAATAACCTATTATAGACTCAAAGTTTTCAGGTATAATTTGGTTCCATTGATCTTTCCAAACTTCTTTATTCGTTAAGGCATCTCTTCCTTTAGCTATTTTCTTTATCGAGTACGATTTCAAATCTAATTCAAATGGACCTTTGGGAAGATTCTCAACCTTAATGTCATCAAATGATCTGTTTATTCTTGTATACTTAGGAGTTATATTGGGAATTTCTACATTGAATTTCATTTTCCTTGGGTCAACGAAAATATTAGTAACATCTGGCATTTCCCTTTCTTTAAGTCTCTGAATTCTAACGCCTTCCTTCTTTAACTCAGAATCGATAAAGTCAATAAATGCACTAGAACCGAAAACATCTACAGTTTCTTCAAACCCAGATTTAGGACCAAACATTAATCTCAATCCTCTTCCCAACGTTTGTTCTGGTAGTATGTTGGCTTTGGAAGTATACGGTCTGAGACCTACTATAATAGTTACATTTTTAACATCCCATCCTTCTCTAAGCATAAGAACACTTACGACAGCTCGATATTTGTCGCTATCAGAATCTAGATTTCTTGATTCTTCTTTAAGTTTAGTCCATTCCTTTTCACTTATATCCCCTTTCAAATTCGTATGAATCAAAAGAACCTTACCTTTGAAATCGGATTTTGTTTCTAGAAAATCTCTTATATCTTCAGCTTCTTTCGTTTTAGTAGCCATGAAAAATATTATAGGATTCTTCTTTACGTTTATCATGACTTCTCTGTATCTCCTCCACCTCCTTATTCCAGCTTCTATGTAATCTCTGTAAACAATATCGGCTCTTTCCGATGGAGTCTCTTTTGCATTTTCAACTTCTCCAATAATAGGTCTTTTTACAATTCCATTTCTTATAGCATCAGCAAGAGGATAATCTGCTATAACCCATTCAAAAAGTCCGCCATTCTGCTTCTTTGGCGTAGCGGAAAAATCAAGCTGGAAAGCAAATAGTTTTCCATCTTTTTTAAATCGTTTGAAAAGTTTTGATATAAATTCACTCCATTTCGATTCAGGATCCCAAACATGGTGAGCCTCATCGTTAATTATAGAAATATCATCAAGTTTCATTAAATCATCAAAAATAGTTTCATATGCGTTCTTTTCTCTCGGTTTAGTTCCAACTATTGCTTCTACGGGGTTCAGGCTCTCAGTATCATTTGAGCGTTCATAAAGTTTTTGGACATTTGTAAGATATATTCTACCTTTTGCCGACCGACTTGTTAATTCATCTTCTAAAACAACATCGACATCCCAATAATTTTGAAACTCTTCTGGTATTAGGGGGTCACTTCTGAATATTTCACCGCCTGAAAAATCTGTTCTCAATCTTTCATAAACAGCTATATTAGGCGCAATAATAATAAAACTTTTGGAAAAATCTTTATTTTGTTCTATGACATTGTTTAAAAAAGACCACACTATTGCTAAAGCCATAACTTTTGTTTTACCAGAAGCTGTAGCCATTTTAAAACAAAATTTCGTGAATAAATCATCATGAGGATTATAAGCAATTTTTTTGCTAATATCATAGTTGATTACAAGATCTCTGAGAGTTCTAATTTGTTTTACTTCAAATAAAAATACCAATGTTTCGATTGCCTCTCTTTGGCAGAAATAATATTTGAATAGTTTCCCATTAGACATGTGACCTTCGTTAAACCAAAAATTAAGAAGAATTTTTGTAGTTTCTGACACACCATCATAACCAGAGTCTCTCCACTTGTCGACTTCTTCTCGTATCTTTAACACCAATGGGCAGAATGTCTCTATTCTATTATCAGGTTTATTGAATGGTCCCATCATTTTATCACAATTCGTCTTATCGTACTTGTATCATTGCCGAAAATATCAATAACTTTAATCAGTATTTGGTACTCACCTTTTCGATAATCATGAGAAGGTGTCTCAAGTTTTAAATTAGAGGAGTCTTTGGTTCTATATGTCTGCCATTCGTTATGAAAAACATCTTTAAATTCCCAGTCAACTGCCCAATAATCTATATAGTCGCTCCATTTTTTAATTTTTTTCTGAACTTCTGCAGGAATAAGCTCAGGGTTAGGAATTATGAAATCTTCAAGTTTAATTTTCACACCTCTAGCTTCTTTCGAAACATCCACTTGTAAATGAGCAAGTTCATAAAAGTCTATATCACCCGCTTCCACAGCCCTTTTATCCATCACTTCTCTAGGTATAACCCAAAGAGCTAGATTCACAGTAAATAAATCTTTAGCATCTTTTATTATTGAATCATTCAAACCCATTTCCCATTCCCAGCCAAGCACATCAAGACTGTCGAAGCCCACTTTTTTACATTCAGCGAGTGCGTCAAATATTTCTTTTTTTGAAACAGGTGAATCTACTAATCCGACATGAACAGCCTTACTACCTTTTTTCCCATGAATATATTCAAAATTATTCAATGGTTTGGCGTTATATAATTGTACAATAAAATCAATATATTTTTTATAATCTTCTCCTAATGTCTCAGTTGCCCAATATTTTCTTTCATATTTACCCATATTAAGAACTTCAAATGGTTTGCATGTAGGTATTTCAAGAAGTCGTTTTCTTATTGTATGAATTGAAAATCTTCCTATATCGCAAGCTATCCATCTACGATTCAACTTTTCGGCAACTATGTTTGTAGTCCCCGATCCTGCAAAAAAGTCAGCAACTAAATCACTTGGATTAGAAGAAGCGAGTATAACTCTCTCCAATAAATGTTCGGAATTTTCGGTTGGATATCCTGTACTAAATGAATAACCAGGTATATCTGTCCAATTTGTATCTAGTAAAGCGTGTTCTCGTTCAGATACCCAATATTCTGGTCTTGGGTTATCCTTTTTACATGAGGGGCATTTATTCCAATTGCCTTCTGTATGTTCATAGCCGCAGTTTTTGCAATGTAATCTGATTTTTCCATTTTTAATCATTTCGTCAATTTTTTCTTGAGAATATTTGAAGTGTTTGCCGACTGGTGGTGATAGTTTTTTACCAAAAAATATTTTTGGACTTCCTTGTCCCGCCGAATCATCCATGTGTCTCCAAAAACCCTCTCGTTTTTGCTCAAGTTTTTTGACAACTTTATTTAAAAATGCTGAATTATTTTTAGAATAAAAAAATAAAGAATCAGTAGCAGTAGGAAAAACTCTTTGTGTTTGCGATTCCATAACGTTTTTTCTGGTCCTATTTACAATTATTTCATTTCTAAAATTATCATAATCGAAAATTTCATCCAGTATTATTTTAATATAATGAGAATAATGATAATCGAATCTTACATACATCGAACCATCTTCCGAAAGCAAATCGTGCATTAATTTTATTCGTTCATACATGTATTGCAAAAAAGATGATGCTTGCTCTTCTCTACTGTTTCCTTTCCACATATTTCTATAAGCAACTTCTTCAATTGCAGAAGGTTCTTTTGTGACTTCACTAGTATCACCTATTTTAATAGGAATATTCATGTTCGTACCTGTGAAGAAAGGCGGATCTATATAAATTAGTTTTATATTTCCGGCAATAGAAGGGTCTTTTAACAAAGAAGCCAGAATATACTTATTATCACCCCAAATAAGTTTGTTTTTCCAAGAACTATTATCGGTATTTCTTAATACATTCAGTGTGTCTTTACCCGTTCGAGATATAGTTACTGTCTCTATTTTCTGAAAAGGTAATACAATCTTATCTACTTCTTCTTTCTTATTTTTCCATAACAGTTTTAAGTCATCCATAATTTAGCCTACTTTTGTTAAATGATATCTCGCTTTTTTAGTTCCTTCTCCACTTCTTCTTGTGATTTACCACAAAAGCTGCACCCAGATTGGACAAGCCATGTATCAGAAGATTTACTTCTTGATGTTTTAGAACCAAAGGTAGCGGACTTCTCTCTTTTAACGCTAATAACACTAGGGAAATACAAGCAAGTTATCTTGCCTTTATCACAAAATGGACAACTTAGTGTTTCATACTGTCCTGCCATAATCATTACCTAAACGATTCTTTACTCCACCAAACCCAGTTACCTTTACCTGCACCAATAGATTTACCTTTAATCATACCCTCAGCTCTCAGTTGATTTAATCTGTACAAAATCTTAGATCTTGAGAGATTTTTAAATTTCTCTTCTACCTCCCTAGTTTCCAAAGGTTCTTTAGAGTCTTCAATTAACTTTAGTATAATTTGTGCCTCTTTATCGAGTTCCATAATATCACTAAATAAGAATATCATCGAGTACTTATAAATCTATCGGTGGCGTTACCGATAACTTTAAATATATGTAAGTGTATAGTTATTGATAGAGTTATGGGTGACGTTATGGGTAAAGATACAAAATGCAGGTACTGTAAAGCGAGTGAAGTAATCAGACATGGAAACAGAAAGAACAAGATCGGTAATATTCAGATTTACAAATGCAAGTCCTGCAAGAAAATATTTTCAGACAATACTACTTTTCCTAAGATGAAGCATAAAGGAGAAATCATAACAGTTGCCTTAGACCTCTACTTCAAGAATATGTCATTGAGAGGAGTCAAAGATCATCTAAGGCAGATATACGGAGTAAAGGTAAGCCATGTAACCATCTTATTTTGGATAAGGAAATATTCGAAGATCTTCAAGGAATTTACTGATAAGCTGAAAGGAGAAAGTTCTGGTGTTCTTCATGCCGATGAAATGATGGTTACTGTGAAAGGCAAATGGTACTGGTTATGGAATGTCATCGACAAGGAAACTAAGTTCATTACTGCCTGTAAATTATCCAAGGCTCGTTATCAAGCTGATGCAGTTGCGATATTCAAAGAGAGTAAGTCTAAACTGATTAACAAACCTAAAGTTGTGATTACTGACGGTTTGCAAGCTTACGATAAGGCTATTAGAAAGGTATTCTGGAGGCACCCACAAACTAAGCATGTATGGTCTACTGGACTGCGAGGAAGTATCAACAATAATCCTGTTGAAAGGTTTAATGGGACTGTTAGAGATAGAATAAAAGTTACAAGAGGTTTTGACCAACCCGAATCCACGTCCGATATACTGAATGGATTTATGACCTACTACAACTTCATCAGACCTCATCTGTCTCTTAATGGCATGACTCCTGCAGAGGCTTCCAGAATTAACATTCATTTGAACGGTGGTAACAGATGGATGGAACTGGTAAAAATGGCTATGGAATCTAAACTTGATGGTAATCAGGGCAATGGTCATACTGCTCCAGAACCTGAGAAAGACGTAATCTACAAGGTAAAAATACTTGACGAGCAAGGAAATGAGTTTCAGGACCCGAAAAGAGAACTCGGTATGAGAACTGATTTTGAGTTTAGAGAGAAGGCTGAGAAGTGGGTTGAATTTTACAAATTATTCCACTCAAAATATAAATTTATTATAGAAAGACATCTAAAGTGATAACAAAGCTTTTAACTCATTTTCAGCTTCACTTGTTCCTTTTGCTGTAAGTGTTATTTCATTTTTTTCCAATTGACCTATTTTTCTAAGATCTTGCAGCAATTGAGAAACTTTTCTACCCTTTATTTTACTAATTTCATAAGCTTCTCCTAACTCTTCTTTTTGGACTGATTGCTTTCCTAATCCTATCTCAAAAAGATATACTAATGCACGCACAGCTGTATTGGCACTCTTGAATCTTGAAGGATCAAAAATTTGCGGTTTATCACTCTTGAACCCAAATAAATTATTACCAATCAGTTTTTCTGGGTTCACCCCCATTCTTCTAGCGATGTTTATTACAGGTTCGCTTAACTCTTTAAACGGATATTCTACCTTAGTTTCTTTTTGTAAAGTCGGTTGGATTATTGTTGATCCGTACATCTTATCTATTTTTTTGTAATTCTTTTCAAAGGTGGATAGTATAAAAGAAAGAGTATCATCTAAGTCTGCTCTGTCTACTACTGTATTAATTTCAAGCTTAAAGTTTGGAGTATCTATTTTGGCAATCACGTTCATTTCTTTCTTTTTTATTTCATCTGTCATTCATTCACCATATTCAGCTAACATTCTATAATACTCATCTTGTCCCACGTCACTTAAAGTCCATGTACTCTCCTTTCTATCGTAATAAAAGTAATGTTTATAATATTTATTCTTCATTAAAGTGTTAATCTGACTGGGCGTAAGCATCTGTTTGTAACCTAGTCTATTAAGGATGTCTTTTATTTCCGAACTCGAGGCAATTTTGTTAGAATACCCCACAGCTACAATTATAGCTTCTATTTTGGATTTGGTTTTGTTTATACCAATCTTCTTTGTAGATATTTTAACTAAAACTTCATTAGGGTTCTTAATCAAAGCTTGTGAATTGATAGAGAATAATTGATCAATGATAAATATCACAAGGTTGAAAAAATCTAATATACTTAGATCTGGCAAAGTCTTCCCAACATCTTCATGATACAAATCATTTCTTTTATCATAAAAATAATCTATACTGTCCCAGATGTCTTTTCCAAAGGTTGTATTGCGCTTAACAATTTTGTGCAGTTCTTCTCTATTTTTAAGCACATTATCTGGTAATTTTTTAATGTCCTTTACATAGCTTAAGTAGTTTTTAAAAGAAACTTCTAATGTGCTATCCAATAGAATTAAAGCTAACCTATTCCTGCTTTCTATATTTGTGTTTAAAATAAGTCTTGTAGCAGTAAGACTGTCTATCAGTCCATTAATCCAGGGGCTTAAGGTTTCCATATAACCAATTGAATTTTAACACATTGAAATTCTTATCTTTTAAAGAAATCTACCAATCGAGTCTTAACAAATATACTTGTGCACTAACTAACCGTCAAAGACTTACCAGAACCTGGCGGGGGACACTGTTAACTTAAGGTTGGTATAATCTTTTTATTAATATCTAAACTAATTATTTTTATGAATAGACATCTCGAAAAATTAAGTTTAGTAATTATACTTACATTTTTATTTATTATACCAATTGTTATAGCTGCTCAATATTCTGGTGATGGAACTTATACAGTTAAATTGGGTGACACCGTAACTGTTAGTGATGATTGGAAAATAGAAATTAAATCAATTGTTTATGCCCCTTCTGGTGAAACACTTGGTTTTATTATTTATGATGACAGTGGAAAAGATATAACAAGTACTTATACAGAGTCGATTACTAAATTGGAGGGTCCAAAGAAATTTGGCAATAGCACACATCTGAAATTAAAGATATCTATTTTGGGTGTCTCTGGCGAAAGTACTCCAGTTTCAGCAGCTGCATCAAGATACGAAAATGCCCAGATTACAATTGAATCTATTGATGAACTATTACCCGGTGCAATACAGCAGCAACCAACAGAAATAGAAGAAGTTGTAAAGGAACTTACATATAAAGGTGGTGTAATTTCAACGTTAAGTATCGGAGAACAATTAACTTTAGGCAATGGTTATCGCCTTGTTTTCGATAAGATTAACGATAGATGGGGTACGGCAGATTTCAGCCTTTATGACACCAATAATAAACTATTGGGTGATGCTGTAAATGGATTTTACGGATCATATGTAAATGTCAAAAACGTAGATAGTACAAACAAGAAAATTGATGTTCTGGTAGAAAAGGCATCAAAAATAACATTTAGTACTGGATGGAATTTGTTTTCTATTCCAATAGAAGATGGTGATGGATACGGAACAGTTCTAGAGAGCACTTGTAACAAGGCAACAATCTGGTCATGGAATAATAATATTGGAGATTACGCGAAAATTGGAAAACTTGAAGAAGGGACCAAAATACCAACACAAAAAGGACTTTGGGTAGAAGTACAGACTAAAAACAATGTCAGATCTAGTAATGATTGTGATATTCTTATATCAGGAACGAAATCAGTTACATTGAGGGGCTTAAGATTAAAAACCGGTTGGAATCTCATAAATTCTCCAATTACTGCGCTTGGGTACACAGAAAAATTCGAGGGTGGTACCACCGTTAATCTCCTAAACTTCAATGATATAAAAGGGACCTGTGAAATAGAAAAAGGTCCATGGCAATTTTTATCGATGAATCCGGGGACGGGTGAAATTGTGGATGAGAATAAATTCTCTAAACCGTTTAATAACAATTTGAAATTATTTAGAGGTTATTTCATAAAAGTTACAAATGATTGTGAATTAGCTGATAGGTGAAAAATATGAAAACGATTATAATAGCATTGATAATTTTGCTGATTGTTATAGGTGGTGCATTAGTACTTTGGAATGTTTTAAAATTATCACAATCAGAACAACCAACTTCTACAACGCAACCTCCAGCCGAAACAACTACACCTCCTATAGTAACAGAGGAGAAGCCACCACGCCCACCAGAATAATTTCACATATTTGAACAAACTGGACAGATATTCAAGAAAGTTAATAAAGTTATTATTCTTCTATTGTTTCTATGTCCAAAAGCAGAAGACAAAGAAAAACATCTAGAGAACTAACAATAACAAGAAGGAACTTTTTAAAGAAAAGTTTACTTGTAGTCGAGGGTATAGCTGTAAGCGGTGGGATAGGTAGCTATCTTTGGAATTATCTCACTAGAGAACCAGAGGTAACTCTAAAAATGCTAAAAGAAGTTCTGACCCAAAAGTTGTTCAAGCGTATTTAGATAAAATACTTAGTATAGGTAAAGTTTCTTTTGCTCATACCGAAGTTGTTTATGATCCAAACGGTAGAAAAACTATAGAATTCTGGGAAGAACAATTCATTAGATACCCTGAAAGAGAAGAATTCATCAGACAACGAATCGAAAAGGAAAGACAAGTTCAACTTACTTTAGAAAGGTTTCGCAGAGAAATTAGAAGTGGCAGACCTTATTCTGGAGGTGTCTTTTTTGCAAATACAACAAGAGGATTTGATGGTTCAGCGAAAGTGTTTGTTTATGAAATCCCAGTTTTTAGTGTTACCGATGATGATGTTTTATGGTATTTAGAACACGAGCATTGTCATGCTGAAATAACTCCTACTTATGATGTCGCAATCACAGATGAAATTGATCCACAAGAAGCTCAAAGAACAACAGAATCCATTTTAAGTATGTTTGAGATTGAAGATGGGAGACGATGAAACCGAGCTTTTCAGGATTTAATTTTTTTAGTTTTCGCCAACCTTAAGTTAACAGAACTTGGCGGGGGGACATTGTCTCAATTAAGGTTGGTAAAAAGTACTTTTTATTTGTATCTTAACAAAGTTTTAATATGAAAGGTGTTTCTAGTCTTATTGTACTTCTGATAATCGTAGCTATTGTTGTAAGTGCTGGTATAACATATATACTAATTCAACCTAAAGAAAATCCCACACAAGTACCTGATATACAGCAAACTATTAAAAAGGATACCTTGCTTTTAATAGTCGAAGATACTCTGCGAGATGGGCTTACTCAAGAACTTAATACTTATAGCAATGATGTAAAAAAAGAATTTGGTTTTCAAACGATTATAAAAACATTTTCCTCCTCTACTAGTGTTTCTGAAATCAAATCGTATATCGCACAAATCTATAATGATCAGCGATTAAATGGGGTACTATTAATCGGTGATATACCAAGCGGGAAATTTTATCACCCTGCTGGGTATTATCAAAAAGATGATTTACCATTATACGATTATATTTATCAAGACATTTACGATGCTTGTAAATATTCAAATGAGTGGGACGCTTTTGATTACTCAAACCCAGATTGCCAGAATACTCAAATTCCGCCCTTTTGGGTTTCTAGATTAACTCCAAACTCTTCTACAAAAAACGCATTATCCTTATTAAAGGATTATTTTAAAAGAAATCATGAATACAGAACAGGTCAATATTCTTATGATCAAAAAATTTTATTGTACGAACCAGTAATATGGGAACAAGCTGAACCATATCGAGGAAATACCATATCGGGAATTAAAAACAATTTAAAAGCTTTTAATATGTATGACGAAAAAAGTATCACCTTTATAGATGCAGGAAAAGAAAATTCAGATCAGCTGTATTTAGACGAAATAAAAAAGCCACATAAATATGAACTTTTATTTGTAAATGCTCATGGTACCCCCACTTTTCATGGTAAAAATATCACCCCGAATGATATTTCTGATGTCAGTTTCTTTTTAGGGGTGTTTGTCTCTTGCTCTGTCGGAAGATTTATAACAGAAGATTATATCGCTGGTAATTATTTATTTAACGGTGAAGGTTTGGTGGTCTTTGCGGCTCCGGTAGTAATTTTTGGAACAGGAATTCCAGACCCAGCGATGTATTACTTATTATCAATTGGGGAACCGTTATACGAAGCAATAAAAATCAGCCCCTTAGGGGGCTCTAATGCCTTCGGCGATTTAACTTTAAGAATGCGTTATATAGAAAGACCAACTACACACCAACCTAATGACCCAATAATTAGTATTGAACCAACCAAGCTATATTTTACAAATACTCAACCAAAAATGGATCTAAAGATTAAAAATTTGGGGAATTCTCCATTAAAATTACTAGGTTATATGTTTTTGCATCCGTGGTATCATAAATCAAACGAGGGGTGGCAGGAGGCTTTCGGTTTTAGCTCTTGGCAAATAATGGATGGAGATTATTCTCATTTTTTCCTCAATCCGCAGAGCGAAATTATATATACGGCAGAATTTCCAATAGAGGTGGCACCACCCAGAACTTACAAAGGCGAAATATTTATTTTATCGAATGATCCCGTCAAACCTGACATCAGTATTCCGTTTGAGGCTGTGGTAAAATAGGCATTAGCTCTATTTTTTTGAAATACCATTTATTGAAAATGAGTTTTAATCGCACAGGATAATTTATAAATCATCAAATTTAGTTAACTTTGAACTTTTTTTTAATCTTTCTTTCAACTTCTTGTCAAACTCATGTTCTTTAATTATCCCTTTTTCTTCTAGAAGTTCAACTAAATAATTAGACGTATTTAGCCCTATTTATCCTTACAATAAAAAGGAATTGTACAGCGAAATTATTTTCTACTAATTTGCAAATACTGGAAACTAATTCTTCTGTAAGTGATTAAATTGAAACATAATTGCCCGAAATGCCATATGAGAAAATCTGTAAGACTCTACAAAGCACATGTGAGAGGATGCGCCGATAGTCTAAGGGTAAGAAGATAGAGCTTCGCCTAATGTCATTTAGATATTCTTAGAACAGCTTCGAAAGCAGAAGGCAGCTCCAACAATCCACTAAAGTGCCCTTTTCTGCGTTCTACTATTATTTCAGATCCAAGTTTTTGGCGGAAATCATCTTGGTTGTCCGGCGGGACAAATGGATCATTGTCGGAAAAAATCGCAACACTTTTATTCAAATGCGCCTTGACCCTTTCAAGGTCAATCGGCGTCCCAAGCCAATGGTTATCTATTGCCTTTTCTTCGTCAGTTTCTATACCTGTAAGTCTCTTGAAGAATCCGGCAACAAATACGGCTCCACCGACCTTTACATTTGCAGGCAGAGATTCGAGAAATCTGGCAATCGTCTGGCATCCCATGCTGTGCCCGACAAAATACATCTGTTCGTTCGGAGTCCCGACAGCTCTTCTCAATGCCGATACCCACCTGTCTATCTGGGGCATCTCAGGCATCGGCAGTACAGGCACTTGAACGACAAAACCATTTCGCTGCAGGTTCTTTTTCAACCACGGGAACCACCCTTCATTCGGGTTTCCTCCCCATCCGTGCACAATAAAAGCAGATTTCATTCAATTGAAATTCTCCTTGAAGTTTATATTTGCTTACCAATTTCTTGTCGAAGCTGGACAAGGTATTCATGCAATATTTTATCAGTATTTTGCGTTGTGCTTTATTTATGGCGCCCAATTGGGCACGATGTCCGAGGAAAAGCATGATGATGCCAAGCAGACCGTGCAGAATGCTGAAAAATGACGGAAAAATAATCTTTTCCAAGATTTTCCCAAGAAAAAATTTCCGTAAAATTCTTTTTTAAAAAAAAGATTACAAAAAATTTAAATATATAAAAAAACATAATAGATTTATGCCAATGAACCCTGCGGATATGTATTTCGCTGGAATACAAGGAGTAATAGCGCTCATAATGCTGTTCAATAGAGCTGACCTAGGCGTGCCTGCAGGCTTTGTAACATTCCTGGTAATAATGCTTCTGGCATCAGCAATATGGGATTTCTTCGATTAAATTAAATTTTAAAATCTTATTTCTCTCTTCAGCAAGAGGTAGAACAGGATTGCAAGTATGGCCGATGTAACTCCTGATACAACCAGCAGCAAAATCAGCACCGGAATGAACCCGAATTTCGTGACCACGGCAGGCATCACGACTATGGCGAACAGGACTGCGAAAACAAGCGCGGATGCGATGACGAACAAAGGCAGGATATATTTCCCATGCTTAGCTGCCCTTTTTCTTTGCACTGGCATAAGACAATTATATTTTCCTAGTATAAAACTTATTTTTTCTTTTTCCAGCCTGCTTTTGTGGGGCATTCCGGGTAAAGGCACATCCTGAACGGCCTTCTGGCACGCCTTATCACCTGGATAATCGGCGTTCCGCATTTGTCACAGGCCTTGCCGGTTGCTTGTATCTTCGCCATCCCAGGCAGCGGATATGTGTTTGTGCAAGCCGGATAACCTTTGCATCCTACGAAAAATTTTCCGGTTTTCGACCTCAATATCCTAAGCTCATTGCTGCATTTAGGGCATTCGCCTAATCTGCTTGCGGCGTCCCTGGCTTCTTTCAAGCCTTCCAGCAGTTTTTCCCCTATTCTCACTTCATTCTTCTTGAACTCTTCTAGGATTCCGGCAAGAACGTCCTTGGCTTCTTCGACAACCTTGCTCCTTTCTTTCTGCTTGTTGTAGACCTGCTCCATCTCATCGTCAAAGTGTCTTGTAAGCTCTTCGCTGACTATTTTCGGACAATATTCTTTCAATGCCTGGGCCACTGCTTCGCCTAATTTCGTCACTTGTATGGTTTTCCCGATGATATATCCCCTGTCATAGAGTGTTTGCAATATTTCTGCGCGCGTAGCTTTCGTCCCCAAATCTCTTTTTTCCAGTTCTTTCACAATGGAGCCTTGCGAGAACCTTCCAGGAGGCTGGGTCTCCTTGGAGAGCATTTCCAGACTATTCACTTTCAAGACATCCCTGATCTTCATTTCAGGCAGGAGCATTTCATCTCTTGATGTGTATGGGGAATAAATTTCAGTCCATCCCGGTTCAATGGTTTTCTTTCCCACGAGCAAAAATTTGCTGCCGTTGACATCCAAAGCAACAGTATTTGTCTCTCTTGCAGCTGGTTCAGCGAAAGCAGCTAGAGTTCTCCTGGCGATAATATCGTAAATTTTCTTCTGTTGGACATTTAATTTTCTAGGATCAGGCACTTCGTGTGTTGCATATACAGCCGGATGAGCTTGGTCGTCTCTTGCACCCTCTACAGGTCTTAATCTGCCCTTCAGCAATTTTTCAGCAAATTTTTTGTAATCAATTAATTTCCCGAGAGCCTTTATAATTTTCTGATAGCCTATTCCTGGCGGAAGTTTTTGCGACGAAGACCTCGGATAAGAGATGTATCCAGCCTGGTAAAGCGATTCTGCGATGCTCAGAGTTTGCGTGGGAGAGAATTTAAAATGAGAGTATGCTTCAGACTGCATATCTGTCGTGTTGAACGGAACTGGTGGATATTGTTGGTACTGTTTTTTCTTGATGTCTTTTATTACAGCGTCCTTGTCTTTGCTGTTTTGGAATATTTTCTCAGCGTCTTCCTTTTTCCATATCTTTTCCTGTTCGAAAACCGCTACAATATCCTGTCCATCAATGTTTACATGCAATTCCAGTTGCCAAAACGGCATTGATTTGAAATTTTTAATTTCAGTTTCACGTTCCATCAGCATCTGAAGTGTCGGGCCCTGGACACGCCCTGTGGAAAGAACAGTGAAGCCTTTGCTTGCAACCTTCAATGCAATCGTCAGCGCCCTTGTGACATTGATGCCATAAAGCCAGTCGAGCTCATGCCGTGTAAGTCCGGCTTGGAGCATCGGAAACATTATGTGGTCTTCCATTTTTTTGTAAGACTCGATCAGCTCGTCTTTTGTTAATGTGGAGAATTTCATTCTCTTGGCATCTTCGACGCCGCAAAGAAATCTCAAAATATTATACAGCAAGACTTCTCCTTCATTGTCAACGTCGGCGGCGTCAATGAAATCCCCGGCACCTTTGGCCAGATATTCTATATTTCGGAAATATTTTTCAGTCCATTCTGTCCCCTTCCTTTCATAAGTCGGTATCCAATTGTAATCAAAAACAGGATATGTCCAGCCTTTCCCAGCACCCTTCTTCGCGTCTAGGACAAAGAGATGCCCGACAGCAGGCACGCAGATGTGGGGGTTCCCGTTCACAGTGAATTCGTAATAATCCACGCCATTTTTTCTTATGATTGTCGGTTTTGCATCAGCAATCGATTCTGATATACGCCTTGCTGCATCAGGCTTTTCTGAAATTATCAGAGTATATGACATGAAATTAGTATGTTAGTGAAACTTAATTATTCTACAACTATAGGCGAATATCTAGGCATTTCCTGCATCATGCCTTCCATCGCAGCAAGCCTAGACTCTAGAAATACAATCCTCTCTACAAGTTGCGACATTTGGCTTCCTACACTTTGAGATGCGTACAACATATCGACCTGCTCTTCGAGCCTGCTGAACTTATTCAGAACTTGGCGAATTATATCTTCATTCCCCGCACCAGCCTCTTTCTTAATGCTTCCCTCCAATGCCATCATGTTTCCTTGCAAAGCCGACATGTCATCTTGAGTGCTCGAAATTGTTCTTTCTGCCGTGTCAAATCTTTTGTCTAGACTCATTATAGTATCCTGGACATCTTCTATGCTTTTGGACAAAGTCTCGGTTTTATCCTGCAAAGGACTAGCAATATCTTCGATTTGCTTCTTGCTCTTTTCTATTTCTTTCGCCAGATTAGATAGCGACTGATCAAACTGTGAGAACATTTTCTCTGTGTTTTTAATCTTTTTGAATTCCTGCTGGATATTTTTCTCTGCTTCTTCGTTCTTTGACATCGCCTTTTCGATGTGCTCGCTGTATTCCTTGAATGTCTCCATCTTTTCTGCCATTTCGCTCTGCAAGTCCATCAATTTCTCAAAAGTCTCCAGCTTCTTGAGCGTCGGCTTGATAACATTTATTTCATTGCTGAAACTCTGCGTAAATTTCTCGACTGCATCTATTTTCGCAATATTTATCATCCAGTCATTTCTGATTTTTTCCAGTTCTTCCAAAGCCTTTTCTGGCAGCGGGATTCGCATTTCAGCATCTATTTTGCTCATCAATGCATCAATCCTCGCCTTTTCGGCGTCAAAGTATGATTTGAATGACTGCAATTCATTGTTTATCCATTGATAATCAGGCAGTGACGACATCACAAAACTTCTTACTTCATCCTTTATTCTATCAATATCTGGACTTGGCGACACTGTCGCGGTTTTCTGCTCAATCGATAACACCTTCGCTTCCAGATCGGACTTCAAATTCTCAAAGCTGGATTTTATTTCAGCTATATTTTCGTCTAGTTTTGAAGTGTCAACAGGAGCTGTCGGTGCCTCGTTAGCTGGTATGCTCTGGATTTTCTGCTCAATTGAATTCAGTCTTTCTTCCAACTGTGGATTCTCTTGAGGCTGTTCGGGCTTGGCACTTCCTTCAAATAAATTTTTCAATTCGATAACAGCGGCATTCTCGACCATCGTCAGATCTTCGACATCCTCGACACGTTTCTTGAAATCATCAAGCTGCGCAATGTCTATCTTCTGCATGCCTTCCTGCACTTCAGAAACAGAAATCTCCAATTCAGCCAGTTTCTTTTGTAAAAATGCGATATCTCTTTTCAACAGGTTGCCGTCAGGCTTCTGTGCCTTTGTATGTTTAGGCTTTTCGCTTGGCTCAGTAATATGTTCGTCAATAGAAGCGTTTTCTGCCACAACAGGGGTTTCTTCTGGCATTATTTATCTAAATCTTATTTAATTTTCCCTATATTATACTTTTCCATCGCGACCCAGCCGAGCCAGACAGCCACAACGACCATGATTAGCCCCTCTCTCCACAGGATAGTATGTATTACATCGAAGAGGTCAAAGCCAAACTTGGCAGATATCCAGATCGTCGTCAATATACGGAGATAATTGACCAGGAATATTATACCCACCGCAGCTGCAGCAAATCCCATTTTCCTCGCCAGTCGCGATACAGGGGTCGCTAGAATCAATGAAGCAACGGCATACATGCTTTTCCATCCAGACGAATCCCATGATATGTCAATATTTCGCGTAATTCCGTCCGACTGCAGGACGACAGAAATGCCATCTGCATAAGCATTGTATCCTATGGTCTTGAGAGTGCCGGCGACCAGATTCGCATTGAGTTCTTGCAGCGGCCTGAATGAAAAGTCATTGTAAAGCGCAAAATAAAGCGGAATCGCAAGCAAATTGAAAATCGCTAAGAAAATTAATACAGATTTGAGTTTTTTGATCAGTCTTTCCTTTTTCTTTAACCTTTTAGCCATTCGATCAATCCAGACTTTTAGCGCCAGCGAGCCTCTTTTCTATATAATCTATTCTTACTGCTTTAATATCATCCAATTTTTCCAGCGCATTCTTCAGATTGACACCATTAATATCTGCCTGTTAAAATATTTTTAATTTTCCGTGCGAGTTTTTTACCCACACCTTTGACTTTAGACAAATCGTTTTCAGATGCCGCGAATGCTTTTTCTACACTTCCAAAGTTTTCTAGCAATCTTTTTGCGAGTACATTTGATATTCCAGGGATGCCTGATAATATGAATTCTTGCAATCGTTTTGCATCTTTTGGTTTCTTGCCTTTCTTATATCCCAAGTCTTTTGCACCATCTTGCTGTTCTTTCTTGGCAAGCCAATAAATCATTTTCGCAGTATCCAATGAGTTTTTTGTATTGACAAATGAAACATTAAACTTTGTTATAATGCTTGCGATTGTTGCTTTGAATGCATTATCATCAATATTCCTGTCCGAAAACCCTTCTACAATTATCACCGGCTTTCCATAGTTTTCTTTCAGATTTTTCACCTGATCGAATATCCTGCCATCAATTATCGAAGAAACAAAATCGGAGTGGGTTTTTCTTTCAATGGCTATGCCATCTCCAGAGCAAAGAAAATCCCCGACTTCAAGACTCATTTCATTTACATGAGCGCCTATGTTCTTCAAATTCCCGATTACTTCTTTTTCCCTATAATCTGCTATTATGACAACTTTATTTGCAGGCTTTAGAATCTTTTGCGTTTCCATTATATCCAATCTAATAAATTGCCTTTCTTTTTAATACCTTTATCCTTCATTTTGTACAGCATGCCTTTCATTTTCTTCTCCTTCTTCATGGACGAATAATGATAGACTTCATCGCGGGTGCCCTTTGTTATCAGCAATATAACCTTGCCAATCGATTGTCTGCCAACCCGCCCTCTTCTTTGTATGTTCCTTATCTCGCTCGGCACCGACTCGTAAAAGATCGCGTAATCGATTGACGGCACGTCTATGCCTTCCTCAATCACCTGCGTACCTAGAAGCACTGGAAATTCTCCTTGACGAAAGCGGTTCAATATATCGACTTGCTGTTGTTGGGTGAGACCTTTCCCTTCTTTTATAGCCTGGCCAATCAGAGTCTCAGAATTAATCCCGGCTTCTGTCAATATCTTATTTATTTTATCAACAGTTGCACGATAATTCGCAAATATGATAATCTTTGCATCATTTTTTTTGGAGAGTAAATCTTTTACTATCTCTGCTATCTTTCCCAATTTGGGGTGCCCAATGTCTTTTGCCGATAATTCATCGGATAGTTTTACAGCTTCTCTTATTCTTGGATCCTTGAATAACCTTGTATCTGTTTTCTTTTTGCTTATTTCAAGTCTTTTCAAGAAATCATACAGGAATCCCACGCCCTGCGTCTCCAGCAATTCAATTGCGTGAGATAGTTTGATTGCACCCGCAGTTCTCATCACTGCAAAAAAAGCAGCATAATTCTTAGAGCCTTTCATGTAACGTCCGATAATTCTATTCTGTGTATCCAGCAGCATTCTCTTTGTCGGTTTGTAAGTGAAAGTATAATGATGTTCTTTCAGCCAATACAAATCATCCTTGAGAGCCTCTTCTAACAAGACTTTTATTTTTTTGAATTCCTCTGGCATCTCGACATAGATTGTCTCAGTCTGGACAGTCTGGACATAGCTTTCAACATCCAAATCACTCTCACTTCTTATTTCGACCCTTTTAATGAAAAGATTGTCGCAGATTTCATCAACTTTTTCTTGTGCAGCGCCCGGTGAAGCTGTCAATCCAAGTATCAAAGGATGCTGCGACTGCATCCTGAATTTCTTTGCCACATTCGGATAAGCATACTCCTTTACAGCCCTGTGGGCTTCATCAAAAACCATGAATGAAAAATCATTGAAATTAATCCGGTTGTTCTCTATGTCGTTCTCTATTGTTTGTGGAGTCGCAATTATCACTTTAGCTTTTTTGTACAGTTCTGCCCTATCCTCAGGCCTTACCTTGCCAGTCAAAAGTATTATCTCGTTTTCTGGAATTGTTGTAAAATCTTGAAATGTTTTTTGATGTTGGGCAGATAATGGACGAGTCGGTGAAAGGATCATTGCCTTGCTTTCTGGGAATTTCTCAAACCTGTCCGATGCCACTAGAAGCGATATCAGAGTTTTCCCCATGCCAGTAGGCAGAACCACAAGAGTGTTGTTCTCGGCGGCGGTCTTTGCTATGTTCTTCTGATAGTCTCTAGCCTCGAAGGAATCGAGTTTCAGGACAGGCATAGTTAAACTTAAAACCTTTGCAAGTTAAAAAGGATGTTATGAAAGTCGCGGTAATGTTCAGCGGAGGCAAAGACAGCTGTCAAAGTCTTAAATGGGCTTTAGATAACGGACATGAAGTTGTCACTTTGATTTCAGTAAAGCCGAAAAGCACAGAATCTTTCTTATACCAGTATGCCACAGTAGAATGGACAAAATTATCCTCTGAAGCATTGGGCATACCAGCAATTCATTTCAAGTCTGAAAAGATCGGAGCAAAGGAGGAGGCTGACGAATTAGAACAAGTTTTCAAAGACCTGAGAGTCGATGCAATTCTTGCTGGAGGTGTCGGATTACAGGAAACACAAATCAGGGAATGGAGAAGAGTCGCGCAAAAATTCGGCATGAAATTGATTGTTCCTTATGAAGGATATACATCAGAACAGCTGATAGACGAAGAAGTAAGGTCAGGGTTTGATATAATAATTACGAATGTGGCTACAGACGGGCTGGGTCCAGAGTGGTTAGGTAAAAGAATTGATGAAGAGAATCTAAAACAACTTAAGATACTTAGCAAAAAGCATGGATTTGACATAGATTTTGAAGGTGGCCATGCCGATACGTTCGTTTGTAATGCACCATTCTTCAAGAAAAGAATAGAGTTCACATCGGCAGAGAAAATCTGGGATAATAAAACTAATAGCGGT
Organism: uncultured archaeon; assembly: GCA_964645905.1. GTDB lineage: Archaea > Aenigmatarchaeota > Aenigmatarchaeia > CG10238-14 > SCSR01 > JACOWB01. The sequence continues at coordinate 12,115 of CAZYBR010000001.1, read as the reverse complement.
TATTTACAGGTAAATGACGCTATTCTTGTGGATAAGAATTGACTATTCTATATTTACCTTTTCCAACTCGTTTAATAAAACCTATACTTTCATAATTTTGTATAAAAGATTGCGGATACTTGTAAATGTCTTTTAGTTTCTCAATGAGATCTTTTCGTGTGAACACATTGCTCCTTGAAATTTCTTTCATTATTCCAAGAACGAAGAATTTCTTATTTCTAGTTGGGATGCCCAGTGCCTTTAACGCTTTATCACCTTTGACTTTGGTTACAAATCCAATCTCTTTCACAAATCTATTTTTATTAGTGGACGTTATTCGTAATTTCCATTTAATAGAATACTTCCCTCTTCTGAATGCAGTTTTATTTATCCTAACGCTTTCTGGTACAATTTTATTTTCTATGTCGAAATGGCGTCTGAGTATCAGATGTTCTCCAACTAGGGTAGCTGGCAAATGAGTGAGTATCTTAGAATAAAGAGCAGGATAATTCTGTCTTATAGAACCAACAGGAATTCTTTCTCCGATTTTACCTTCGAAAATAATCTCTTTCGGCAACTCTATGCTTCTAGAAAGTTGTATAATACCTCTTGACAGAATGCTGCCTTCAGCTTCGAAGGCTATCTTTAGATAAAGTTTAGCAAAATCCTTATTATCTAAGATAAATCTCGGTATAATCTCAGGAATCGGTATAAAATACCGCAAGATAGAGGAACCTGTTGATCTTGGAATACCATTCTCGTTTATTGAATATAATTTAGCGAAATCATTCCCAGAAAATAACTTTTTAATTGAATTAAGAAATATTTGATGAAATTCCTTTTCAGGCACTTGTAATCTGAATGCATTTCTGTAATGACCTTCCGATAACATTAATGAATATAACGAAACGTAATTTTCGTTAACTAAATCTAGTGGCAATTTCACATTCAGATCAAATCTTTTCATCGTCCAATTAATGATTCTTCTTATTTTTGTTTCTACTTCAACGTCTTTCCCTACAATTCTCTTTATTGTTTTTATTGTAGGATTGTTCAGGCTTAATGATGGTGAGCGAAGCTTGAAATTAGAAATATCAACTGTTAGATGGTCTGGTAAGTCCCAATAATGCACTTTTCTTATATCTGGGGAATTCCTTACATAAGCTTCAAAACTAGGTAAATTTTTCTTTACATCTTCCCAAATGGTCATAGATTTCATACTAGTATATATGTGCGAACTAATATTTAAGCATTCGCTTATATATGCGAACTACTAAACCTGATTATGAGAAGTACTCATGAGGAAATCGTAAAGAAAGCTTATCAAGCAATTTTAGAACTGAAGGAAGGGTCAATAAACACTATAGCTAAAAAAGCTGGGTTGAGTTGGCATGCTACTAACCGAGCACTAAAATTAATGGAAATTTTAGACATAGTAAAAGAGGATAAAGTGAAATCTCATGACCAACAGAGGTTTTACAGGCTTATCTAAATAAGCTATTTAATATTTGCGAGAAATTGTTAATTGCTGGGGTCGCATAATGGTAGTGCACCAGTCTCGAATTTATCGGGAAAACTGGCGGGCGCAAGCCTATGTGGGTTCGACTCCCATCCTCAGCGCTAAGTGAGAAGATGGTAAAAACAGTTCACATTACTTATTTTGTGCATAGTACTTCTTTCTATAACGAGAAGGGCTTACTTGCAGGTTGGTATGATGTTGAATTATCAGAATTAGGAAAGAAGCAATCTGTTGAATTGGGAAAGTCAGTCAAGAACACAAATTTCGATGCTGTCTTCTCGTCTGATTTGAAAAGAGCATTAGATACAGCGAAAGTAGCGTTTAAAGGTAGAAAGATTTTGGTAGACAAAAGACTAAGAGAATGTAATTATGGAGATTTAGCTGGAACACCATGTTTTGCAGATACACCCGAAGATATTCATAAAATTTTCAAGTACATTAACAAACCGTTCCCAAATGGAGAAAGTTATAAAGATACTGAAAAAAGAATCCAAAGTTTTCTAAAAGATTTATTGAAAGATTATGCAGGTAAACACGTGGCTATTGTTGGGCATCAAGCACCACAACTTGCTTTGGAAGTTTTACTGAACGGTGAAACTTGGAAACGAGCTTTTATAGAAGATTGGAGATTGAAAACTCCTAAAGAATGGAAACCAGGTTGGGAATACAAACTTAAGGGTTGATATAAAAGATAGGATTAAGCGCCAATAGTCTAGCCTGGTTCAAATGCAGGAAAGGATGTGACCTTCCCAAGGTCAATGTTCGGGTTCAAATCCCGATTGGCGCATAGCTTATAATCTTTACCTTAGAATACTAATTATCCGTGATTTGATGCCGATAGAATCAATACAAAAGGTAAAGGAAGCAGAAGACAAGGCAGACGAAATTATAAGGCAGGCCGAGAAAAAGAAAATCGAAATAATAGACAAATCGAAAGCCAATGTATTGCAGCTTATTGAGAGATCCGAGCAAGAGTCTCTTAGTAAAAGAGAAAAGGAACTCAAAGATGTAGACGAAAAGATAAGGAAAGAGAAAGAAAAGATTTCTAGCGAGACCGAGAAGGAAGTTGAAAATATTATTTCCAGGGCTGATGAGTTTGTAAAAAAGAATGCGGAGAGTATAGCTACCGATTTTCTCAAGAGGGTCAAGGGACTTTAAGGATTAATTATGCTTAGACCGGAACCGATGCTGAAAGTGAGAATGGTCGGTAGCAAGAGCAAGATGCGTCAAGTCATCACAGAGCTTTACAATCTTCAACTGTTTCACATAGCGGACCAAGAGCATAAAGAATCATTGGAGATAGGCAAGCCATTCCAGGACGCTGAGACGCATTCTACACACTTGGTTAAACTGCGTTCCATGACATCGTTTCTAAAAGTATCTGGCAAATGTAAAAGAATCTCAATAGACGAAAATCAAAAGAAAGTAAATAAAATTGAAAAAGAATTTGAGTTGCTGAGCAAAGATTTGGAACAGCTTACAAATCAAAAAAATAATTTACTGCAGATTGTTTCAAATCCGCTTTCAAGGCTTCCTATATCCGGAAAAATCATTCAATTAAAGTCCATCAAGACTTTTACCGGCATTGTAAATAAAAATTTCCTGAAGAATATCAGCCACGCCAAATTTAATTACGACCTCATCAAGGAAATTGTCGGTGATAAAATAGCAATAATATTCACCGTACCTTCCAACAATGAGAGCGAAGCGAGGGGATTCCTTGACAAGAACGGGTTCGAAGAAAAGCAACTGCCCGATTCGAATTACGATAGTGCTGCAAAAGAACTGAGCACCATAGAAAAATCCATCAAAGAACTGGAAAGCCGTTTTCAGAGTTTCAAAGCGGAAAACTCCAAGTTCATCCTTAATGCAGAGTATAGCCTTACCGAGCTGCTGGAGAAAAGCGAAGCCCCGCTCAGATTCTCTGTATCAAAGCGCGCATTTTTTGTAGAAGGATGGGTGCCAAAGAGCAGGATGGATTTGTTTCGAAATACGGTATCCGATGCAGCCGAAGGAAAATTGCACATAGAAGCCTTGGAAACCGAAGAAGCGCCTCCTGTGAAGACAGACAATCCAAAGTTAGCCAAGCCGTTCGAGATGTTTCTTGAAATGTATTCTTACCCAAAAAAATTCGAATTCGAGCCTACTATGATACTTCTTTTTACATTCTCCCTATTTTTTGGTTTCATGCTTGGCGACGTAGGATACGGCATAACGCTTTTATTAATTTCAGTTTTTGGGTACAAGAAATTCAGCGGCGCCATGAAGTCGCTCTTCTATGTAATCGGGGTTTCATCATTGTTTACGATAGCATTCGGCATAGTGTTCGGCGAAGTGTTCGGCTTCGAATTCATCCATCCTGTGATAAGCAGATTCCACGAAGTAAACAAGATGATAGCCATTTCCGCAGTACTTGGATTCATCCATATTGGAACTGGGCTGATTCTAGGATTCGTAACAAAATATAAGGAACACGGCCTTTCGCATGCAATTTTCGAAAAAGGCTCGTGGTTGGCACTGGAAGCAGCAATAATCATTTTCGTATTAGGGGCTGTCACGCACATCAAAACGTTTAACTTCATAGGCGGAGGTCTGATGGGTTTGGGAATTTTGATGCTGCTGAAAGGCGAAGGTGTGAAAGGCATAATCGAGCTTCCCGGTCTTTTGTCAAATATACTTTCTTACCTGAGGCTGTTCGCTGTAGGCCTGGCTTCCGTCTCTTTGGCGCTTGTTGTAAACGACATGGCCACAGGCATGTTCAAAGGCGGACCTGTGTGGTTCATCCCAGGTATAATCATACTGCTTCTAGGGCACACAATCAATCTTCTTTTGGGAATGATCGGTCCTTTCCTGCATTCTTTGCGTTTGCACTATTTTGAATTCTTCACAAAGTTTTTTGAAGGCGGAGGAAAACCTTATTATCCTTTCGGAATGATAAATAAATGGAGGTAGATTGAGAAATGGTAGATGTTAATACAGGATTGATAGCAGTGGGAGCCGGACTCGCTATAGGTCTTTCAGCAATAGGCGCCGGACTCGCAGAACAAGAGATAGGAGCTGCCGCAGTTGGGGCCAGTGCCGAAAAGGAAGGCTTTTTCGCAAAAGGTCTTATCATGACGGTCATCCCAGAAACTCTGGTAATCTTCGGTCTGGTAGTTGCTATACTCATCCTTGGAAAGGCATAGGCAGAGATTCTAATCGGGAGTGGGAATTTTGGCTCTAGAAAATGTGATAGAGGATATAATAAACCAAGCGAACGGCTCAGCAACTGAATTAATCAAAGAAGGAGAAGAAGAGGCTGATCATTTACTGTCGAAAGCGCATATCGAAGCCAAACAAAAGCTGGAAAAGTTCGAGGAAGAGTCCAGGAATATTGCGGAAGAGAAGAAAAATTCCGAGCTTACAGCTGCAAGACTTGAGCAAAAGCGAATGACACTGGCTGCAAAAAAAATGGCCACGGAAAATATTTTCAATGAAATAAAAAGCAAAATTGCACAACTTAGCCGGAAGGATAATGAAGATCTTGCCAAGACTCTAGTCCAGAAAGCCAAAAAGGAATTGAAGGACGCCAAGTACGTATATTCAAACTCAGCCGACAAAAGGGTTGTGGAAAAAATGGGTCTGGAATTCGCAGGAACCATTGATTGTTTGGGCGGCATCATAGTTGAAAATTCTGATAAAAGCGTAAGGGTAAATCTTACATTCGACAGGCTTTTCGAAGATTTTAAGGAGGATATCAATGAGCATATCACAAAAACTTTCAGTTAAAGGCAAGACCGGATACGTTTATACAAATACCCGAGTAAGGGTGATGAAATCTAAATTATTAGCCAGAGACGATTTTGAGAAATTCCTTAAAATGTCGCTATCTGAGATAGCAAGATTTCTTCAGGAAAAAGAATACAAAAAGGAATTCGACGAGTTCGGCAGAGTTCTCTCAGGCGCTCTTCTGATAGAATATGCATTGAATAAAAATGTCGAGAACCAATTCTCATCAGTTCTGAATTTCTCAGTGAGGAATGCAAGAAAAGAATTGAATCTTTATCTAAGAAGGTTCGACATAATGAACATCAAAACAGTTTTACGGGCCAGGCATTCAAGAATAGGCAACGAGTCGACGATTAAAGAAATAATTGCCGCTGGTGATCTAGGAAGAAATTTCTTCAAAGAAATGCTGGAGAAGACTAGGACTTTCGAAGAAGCAATTGAGTATCTAAGAAAAACAGAATATTATTCTCTTATCAAGAAGCATCAAGACAACATGCCCAAGCTTGAAGATGAGATGGACAAATTCTATTACGAGACGCTTTTGAATGGAGCAAGCGACTCTCTCAGAAAATTCATAGGCTACGAGATAGCCCTGAAGAACATCGCGATAAAAGTCAGGGCTAAGAAATACGGGTTGAGCTTTAATCCAATGAGGAGCATTAAAAAAATAAGATTTGATGAAACAAAGCAGGATTCTGCAGAATTAAGGATGCAGTTGAAAAAGGATCTGATCAGAGAAGCTCTGAGATTGGTAAGTAAATTTTCACGTGATGCAACGCCTGTGATAGGTTATTTCTTGGCAAAGGAAAATGAAATTGGGAACATACGGATGATTGTAAGGGGGAAGCAGTCAGGTATGGATGAATCCAAGATAAGGCAGCAGTTGATTTTAGGTGAGTGAATGGAACTAGCTGTAGTCGGCAATGACGATTTCATAACTGGATTCATGCTTGCCGGTGTGAGGCACGCATACGAAACGAAGGACAATGCAAATGAAGTTATCAATCAGGTCATCCAAAACAAGGAGATAGGAATTGTCATAATGGACGAGAAAGAATACAATACATTGAGCCCGAAGATGAAAGAATTCCTCGAAAACACAATAAGACCAGTCGTTGTAGCCTTGTCGAAAGAAGGAAGAGGAGAAGATTTAAGATTATATATCAAAAGAACATTGGGAGTTGACTTATGGCAGAAGGAAAAATCTACAGAATAAGCGGCCCGGTGGTAATCGCGATGGGCATGCATGCGAAGATGTATGAAGTAGTCAAAGTAGGCGAGGAGGGGCTTATCGGTGAAGTGGTGCAGATCAGAGGCGACAAGTATACGATACAAGTTTATGAGGATACCACCGGAGTGAAGCCTGGAGAAAAGGTTGTTCCTACAGGAGAGCCGCTTTCAGTCGAACTAGGTCCGGGATTGTTGACAACTATTTATGACGGCATTCAGCGCCCGTTGTCCGAAATTAGAAACACTACAGGGGATTTCATCAAGCGCGGTATAGATATCGCACCATTGGATAACAAGAAGAAATGGAAATTCACGCCTAAAGTAAAATCTGGCGATGAAGTAAGTGGCGGGGATATTCTTGGTACAGTTCAGGAAACTAAAAGCATCGAGCATAAGATTCTAGTCCCGCCAAATGTCAAAGGAACAATAAAAGAAATCCATGCAGGTAATTTTACGATTCACGAAAATATTGGGAAACTCGATAGTGGCACAGAACTTTTCCTTGCACACAAGTGGCCGGTAAGAGTCCCTCGACCGAGCATAGAAAAATTGAAGCCTGAAGTGCCGTTGGTCACAGGGCAGAGAGTGATTGATGTATTTTTCCCATTAGCCAAAGGCGGTGCGTCAGCAGTTCCTGGCCCATTCGGTTCAGGAAAAACAGTAGTGCAGCATCAGCTTGCAAAATGGAGCGATACAGAGATTGTCGTTTATGTGGGATGCGGGGAGCGTGGAAATGAAATGACAGATGTGCTGACAGAATTTCCGCACTTGACTGATCCAAAGACCGGCACACTGTTGATGGACAGGACTGTTCTTATTGCGAACACATCCAACATGCCTGTAGCCGCAAGAGAAGCATCAGTTTATACAGGAATGACAATCGCGGAGTATTTCCGTGACCAAGGCTTTGATGTCGCATTGATGGCTGACTCGACAAGCAGGTGGGCAGAAGCGATGAGAGAGATATCTTCACGATTGGAAGAGATGCCCGGAGAAGAAGGATATCCTGCTTATCTTGCCGCAAGACTTTCTGAATTTTATGAAAGAGCTGGGAGAGTAATGTGCATGAGCAGTGATGGCGGAAGGATAGGATCGGTTACAGCAATAGGTGCAGTCTCTCCGCCTGGCGGGGATTTCTCAGAGCCGGTCACGCAAAACACATTGCGTTTCGTAAAAGTTTTCTGGGCGCTTGATGCAAAGCTTGCGCAGAGAAGGCACTTTCCATCAATCAATTGGCTGGAGTCATATAGTCTTTATGCAGAAAATCTAGCCCCGTGGTTTTCTAAAAATGTCGCGGCAGATTGGACAGCTATTCGAGCGAAGGCAATGGAAATTCTGCAAAGGGAAGCGTCATTGCAGGAAATCGTGCAGCTTGTAGGCAGCGATGCACTGCCAGAAAAGGAAAGAATAATTTTGGAAGTCGCAAGAATAATCCGTGAAGGATTCTTGCAACAAAGCGCATTCCATGATGTCGATACTTATTGCAGCTTAAAGAAGCAGTATCAAATGCTGAAAGCAATAATTAAATTCCACGATTTGTCGTATGAGGCGGTCGAAGCAGGCGTTTCTGTAAGTACGATTTCGAATATGAAAAGCAAGACGTCGATTTCAAAATCAGGCTTCCTCCCAGAAGAAGATTTCGAATTGAACATGAAAAAAATAATGGAGTTCATGCACGACGAATTCAAAAATTCAATAGGTGTTGCAAGATGATTGAATATAAAACAATAAGGCAAATTGCGGGGCCATTGCTTTTCGTAGAGAAGACGCACAAAGTCAGCTACGGCGAAGTAGTGGAAATAGAATTGGAAAATGGTACAAGGAAGACAGGGCAAGTGATTGATACGTCCGATGATGTTATTGTCGTGCAGGTTTTCGAAGGAACAAGCAACATCAGCAAGCAGAGCGTTGTGAGATTCACGGGAAAGACGATCAAGTTCAATTGCAGTACAGATATTCTGGGAAGAGTTTTTGATAGCTTGGGCAGGCCGCTTGATGGCGGCGCAGAAATTACTGCTGAAAAGAAACTCGATGTGAATGGTCTGGCAATAAATCCTTATTCGCGTGACGTTCCTACAAGATTTCTGCAAACTGGAATATCTTCCATAGACGGAATGAATACTTTGACAGTCGGCCAGAAGCTTCCGATATTTTCTGTTTCTGGACTGCCTCATAATGAAATTGCGTTGCAAGTCGCAAGGCAGGCAAAGATCAGCAAGAATTTTGCAGTTGTTTTTGCGGCAATCGGAATCACAAGCGAAGAAGCAAAACAATTCATGGAGGAATTCGAAAGGACGGGAGCTCTGGAAAGATCGGTTGTGTTTCTAAATCTCGCAAATGACCCTGCTATAGAAAGGCTGATAACCCCCCGTGTCGCTCTTACAGCTGCCGAATATCTTGCATTTGAAAAGGGATATGACGTGCTGGTTGTCCTGACAGACATAACAAGCTATGCTGAAGCTTTACGTGAAATAGGCGCTGCGCGAGAAGAAGTCCCTGGGAGAAGAGGATATCCGGGCTATACTTATACAGACCTCGCATCGATATTTGAGCGTGCAGGTATAATCAAGGGAAAGAAAGGATCGATAACACAATTCTCAATATTAACTATGCCTGCTGGCGATATAACACACCCAATACCTGATCTGACCGGTTACATCACAGAAGGCCAGATAGTCCTTTCAAAGGAGCTCCATGCAAGAGGAGTATATCCGCCGATTGACGTCCTGCCGAGCTTGAGCAGGCTGATGCAGAAAGGCACTGGAAAGGAAAAGACAAGGGAAGACCACAGGGCTGTCAGCAATCAGTTATATGCTGGTTATGCTGAAGGAAGAAATCTAAGGAGCCTTGCCGCGATCGTAGGAAAGGAAGCATTGACAGAGAAAGATAGATTATATTTGAAATTCGCTGACGAGTTTGAAAATAATTTTATCAGGCAAGGGAAATATGACGACAGGGATATTGTGCAGACATTGAATCTGGCATGGAAGCTTTTGTCCATATTGCCGAGAAATGAATTGACAAAAATCGATGAAGAATACATAAAGAAGTATGAAGACGAGTTGGAACTAAAGTTTGCCGAACTCGGGAAGTAAACATGCCTGTAATAAACCCATCGCGGTCAGAATTACTGAGCCTAAGAGCCAGGCTGAAATTAGCCGATTCTGGTTACAATGTTCTGAAGAAAAAGCGAGACAGCCTGATAAGAGAATTCTTTTCATTGCTGAAAGAGATGAGCAGTTCGAGCAAGGAACTGGAAGCTAAATATAGGGACGCATTGGACGCGATAAATATTGCAAGAGCTGCAGATGGAACCCAGATTGTAAGATCGGTTTCATTTGCTCCTAAGAAAAAAATCGATTTGGATATACAGCCGCGCAGGATAATGAATGTCACCGTGCCGAAGATAAGATTTGAAAAGGGCGAAAGAAATTTTAATGATCGTGGATATGGCCTTATCGGAACTTCAGGCTACATTGACGATGCCTACGAGTCCTATGAAAATGTCATAACTGATGTTTTGGAGATAGCTGAAACCGAAATTGCTATGAGGAAATTACTTGTTGAAATCGACAAGACAAAAAGAAAAGTCAATGCACTTGAGTTCAAAGTCATCCCTGAAATTAAATCTTCGATAAAGTATGTCAGGCAACGATTGGAAGAGATGGAAAGGGAAAACCTATTCAGGTTGAAGAGATTGAAATCAAAGAAGGTTAGGAAATAATTTAGTTTGTCTAAAACTTTGAAAACTCACTCCCTCACACCATTTCATTAATTTAGCCCGAGCTTTTTTTAATGTTGGAACAGCTCTTTTCAATTCTTTATAATTATTAAGGTTACCACCAATTTCAATAGCATGAAGACGTTCAGGATGTCTTGCTGGATATACCACTTCTACTTGATACCAGTTAGCTTCATCAAAGCCTTCTTCTACTATACCCCGTACCCGTCCTTCTAAATGCCGACCTTCTCCGTATACGATGTCATATGTTTCTACTATTCCTATAGGATGTCGTCCCATATAATCTATTTTCATTATACAATATTACAACTATAATCTATTTATCTCTCATTCCATGCCCATATATTCTCAGACTTGCAATTACTTTCTAAGGTGATTGTCTAATGGCAGAGAAAGCAGTCATGCATCATAAGCACACATTCCCGTTAACAATAGCAGTTGCGGCCATATCATTGGGTGCGCTGGGCTATACAAGCCTAGATCCTAGACTCAACTGGATATTGACAGGAGTAATAACATTCCTAGTCGCAGGTTTGTGGCATGACAAAATGTGTAAGATGGGATGAAAAGAAGTAATCCCTTCTTTCCTCTTTTTCTAGCTTTGTTTAAGTAGTGCCTTTTGAGCCTTATTACTTAGACATCACCATGATGTGTGTAAGGCTAATAAGCATAACGCTCGAATTAGGAATTAAATGCAACCAGATATCATAAGACTAAAGTCGATTCTAGAAATTTATAAAAGATTTAAAGACAACAAAGAATTGGAAAGTAATGAAAGAGAAGTTGCCGAGAACCTGATATTTCGTTTCTTCAATGATATTCTTGGCTGGAATACACAAGACCCATATGAGTTCAGGCGAGAAATATCCCAAAACGGGAAACGTATGGACGGTTTAACTTTCATAAATGGATTAAGCCAATTCGTAATTGAATGTAAATCACTCTCAAAAGATATAGTTGACAATGTCGTATTTTATCAACAGGCAATACGATACGCACACTATAAAGAAAAGTCATTTGCCATACTTACGAACTTTAGGAACTTTATAATACTTCGTTGTGATATTCAGGTTGATAACCCTTTGAAATCTCAGATAGCTAACATAACATTGGCAGACATAGAGAAGGGAGAACTTGGACTACTTGCAAACTTCCAGAAACAGTATTGGATAAACAAAGGTAAAGACAACGAACTTTATTCAAAACTTGACCTTAAAAGGAAAAACGCCATAGGAGACCAGCTTCTTGACGATATGATAGAATGGAGAAACGAATTAAGAAATAATCTGAAGAAACGTGAGAAAGAAAACGGCATAAGTTTCGATAAAGATTTATATTCAATTGAAGAGGAAATCCAGAGATTCTTGGATAGATTAATATTCATATGCTACTGTGAGGATAAAGAACTCGAAGAACCGCAACTAAAGGCATTCATTGAAGATAAGATGGAAAGAGGATTTGGGAAACAGGGATTTTTGCTAAATAAAATAAAATCATTATTCGAATATTATAGGAAGCAATATAACAGCGACCTTTTCAGATTTGGTCTATGTGATAAATTTTTAATAGGAGAATCAGAAATTCTATTTGTATTGTCTGGTTTAAGACGACCAACTGATAAATTGCCTTACGATTTCAGCATAATACCGATAGATATTCTTGGAAAAACCTATGAAAATTTCATAGGACACATTATACATTACAAATCTGAAAAAGAAGATTTGGGGAAAAGAAAGAAAGAAGGTATATACTACACTCCAGAATACATAGTCAATTACATTGTTGCTAATACCGTTAGGGAATACACTAAAAAATTGACTTTTGATGAAATACTCAATGTAAAAATAATAGACATTGCATGTGGGTCAGGTTCATTC